>JAHFBX010000072.1:1023-10277 GCA_023249815.1 Candidatus Eiseniibacteriota bacterium | reverse complement strand
GACTCGCTGATACGCAGGCTCCACCGAGTCCCCGTCGATCACGAAACGAGCGCCGGTGGCCGTTTCGGCGTCCTCGCCCCGGCCCCGTCAAAGTCATCCACGCCCCTGTCGGCGCCGTTCACCGACTCCCGCCGGTCACTCGCCGAAACCCACGCGACCGCGTGCGCATCCGTCCGTAACTTGTCCCACGAGAGCTGACACCGAGGGCGCACGTGGCGCCCGGGTCGACGGGAGGAGGGACGGCGATGACGACGGAGAGACACGAGAAGGCCTCGCGGAACCGCGAGCAGATCGGCTGGGGACTGTTCCTCATCGGCCTCGGCGTGTGGTTCCTGCTCATCATGAACGGCACGCTGTCGCAGGACGCGTGGCACACGTGGTGGCCGTACGCGGTCGTCGCCGCCGGCTTCGTGGGCCTGCTCGGCGGGCAGAACCCGAAGAGCATCGGCTCCGCGGTGACCACGATGGGAATGGGCCTGTGGATGGCCGCGGCGGTGAACCACTGGTACGACATGGGCTGGGGCAACAGTTGGCCGCTGGCGCTCGTCGCCGTGGGCCTCGGCACGTTGGCGGAATGGGCGGCGTCGTTGGCGATGACGCGCCGGGAGGGAGGCGAGCATGTCGGCTGAGAACGGGCGTAAGGGTTGGCGGCGCTGGCGCGAAGCGGTGTTCGCCACGTGCACGGTGTGGCTGGTGCTTCAGAACTTGCTGCTCCTGGCGCTCGTGGCGTGGGGCAAGCCGGCCACGGCGCTCGCGGCGGGAGCGGAACTGGCCCGCGCCGCGTTCACGGCGAGTGGCCAGGCGGTGCTGCTGGTCCTCGTCGCGGCACTGGGACTCGCGCTCGCGGCGTGGCTGGTGCACGCTCCCGCCAAGGATTCACTCAAGCACGCGCCGGAGGTGAGCCATGACGTTTGACCCCAGGGACCCGATGCATCCGACGCGTCCGCGTCCGGGGATCCCGTTCTCGGGGCGCCTCGTATTCGGTCTCGTGCTGCTCACGCTCGGCGTGCTGTGGACGGCGGACAACCTGGGCGTGCTGGACGCCGACGCCGTGCTGCGCTGGTGGCCCGTGCTGCTGCTGGCGTTCGGCCTCACGCGCCTGTTCGGCATCCAAGGACAGCGCAGCGTGGTGAGTGGCGCACTGTTCTCGCTGATCGGCCTGTGGATGCTGTTGCGCGAGCTCGGCATCGTGCACGTCAGCATCTTCCGGCTGTGGCCACTGTTCATGATCTTCGTCGGTGCGGCGCTGATCTGGCGTTCGACGCGCGGCAGCGCCGAGGGGGCCCACGCCGATCGCGCGACGTTCCCGCGCCCGTTCGCGTTCATGGGCGGCGTGGTGCGCAACATCGAATCGCAGGACCTGGTCGGCATCGAGGCCACCGCGGTGATGGGCGGCGTCGAGCTGGACCTGCGCAATGCCCGGGCGCGCGGCCGCGAGGTCGTGGTCGAGACGTTCACGTGGTGGGGCGGAATCGAACTCATCGTGCCCGAGGACTGGCAGGTGGCGAACGAGGTCACTCCGATCATGGGCGGTGTCGAAGACAAGTCGCGCTACAGCGGCGACGGCACCACGACGCTCGTCGTGCGTGGCCTGGTTGTGATGGGCGGCGTCGAGATCAAGAACGCCAGGACGCCGGGCGAGTTCCGGGGCGTGCGCGTCGGCATCGCGAGCGGTGGCCCGCGGCGCAAGGAGGTCCGCGTGGACGCGACCGGCGTGACGATCACGCGCGAGGATGGCCCGTCGGGCCCGGCCTCGCCGCCACCCACGAGCTAGCCTCGTGCACCCGCTCCTCGCCCGGCCCGCGCGCTTGCTGCTCATGGCAGCAACCGCCGCGCTGTTCGGCGTGGCGCTCGCATGGGTGCTGAAGCTCCTCAATCCGCGGCCGTGGAGCGCGGCGCTCGCGTTCGCCGTGCCGCTCATGGTGATCTACAGCTTCATCGTGCTGTCCGCGTGGTGGATGTGTCGTCGCCAGCCCATGACCGGCACCGCATCGTGGAGGCCGCTCACGGCGCAGGTCTCGGTCGCGCTCCAGACCAGCGCGGTGTGGGTGGCGATCGGCACGTTCTGGTCGGTGGCGATCGACAAGTGGCTCTATGCCGAGCTGAGCCGCAGCGCGATATTCGCAGACCTCGCCGTGCTCTATGTGGCGGGCATCCCGATCTATCTCATGAGCGCGGGCGCGCACTACCTATACCTCGCGTTCGAGGCGTCGCACGAGGCCGAGCGCCGCGTGCTCGAGACCGAGGTCACCGCGCGCGAAGCCGAGCTGCGCGCGCTGCGCGCCCAGTTGAACCCCCACTTCCTGTTCAACAGCCTGAACTCGATCAATGCGCTCGTGGGGAGCGACCCCGAGGCCGCACGCCGCATGTGTGAAGGCCTGGGCGACTTCCTGCGTCGCACGCTCGCGTTGGGCTCACGCGACGCCGTGTCGCTGGGCGAGGAGCTGGGGCTGGTCGAGCGCTATCTCGGCATCGAGCAGGTGCGCTTCGGCGAGCGGTTGCGCGTCGAGCGCGCGGTGGACCCCGAGGCCGCCAGCTGCCGCGTGCCGCCGCTGCTGCTCCAGCCGCTGGTCGAGAACGCCATCAAGCACGGCATCCAGGACTGCGTGGACGGCGGCACCATCCGCATCGAGGCGCGCTGCGAGGCCGGCCTCCTGCGCGTGGTGGTGGAGAATCCCGTGGACGAGGACGCGCCATCACGCCGGGGCGAGGGAGTGGGCCTCGAGAACGTGCGCCGCCGGCTCGAGGTGTTCGGCGCCCGGGACGCCCACCTCTCCTCGGGCAAGCGGGGGAACCGCTTCCGCGTCACGCTCACGCTCCCGGCGCTCGCGGCGGAGGTGGCGCATGCCTGAACCGCTGCGCGTCGTGCTCGTGGACGACGAGGCGCCGGCGCGAGCGCTGCTGCGCGAGTACCTGGGTGCTCACGACGGCGCGGAGGTGGTGGCCGAGTGCGCGAACGGATTCGATGCGGTGAAGCGGATCTCCGAGCTCCAGCCCGACCTCGTCATCCTCGACGTGCAGATGCCCAAGCTCGACGGCTTCGAGGTGCTGGAGCTCCTGGAGCCGCGCCCCGCCGTGATCTTCTGTACCGCGTATGACGAGTACGCGCTCCAGGCGTTCGAGGTGCACGCGGTGGACTACCTGCTGAAGCCCTTCGGGCGCGAGCGCCTCGCCGATGCGCTCGACCGCGCGCGCGAGCGGCTGGCGATGAAGTCGAAGCGCGCGCCGGCCGACACGCCGCAACCCCCGGCCCCGAGCGGGGCGGCGCTCGCGCGCACCGCGCGCGGCCCGGGCAAGCATGCTGAACGCATCGTGGTGCGCGATGGCGCCCAGGTGCACGTGCTTCCCGCGGATCACGTGGATTACCTGGAGGCGCAGGACGACTACGTCGCGATCCACTCGGGCGGCAAGGCGCACTTGAAGCACCAGACGCTGTCCGAGCTGGCGGAGTCGCTGGACCCAGACCGCTTCGTGCGCGTACACCGCTCGTTCGTGGCGAACGTCGAGCGCATCGCGCGGATCGAGCTGCTCGCCAAGGACCAACGCGTCGCCGTGCTGCACGACGGCCGCCAGCTCCCGGTGAGCCGCAGCGGGCACGAGCGACTCAAAGAATTGCTGGGCTAGATCGCCCCGCCTCCGCGCTCTCCCGTACGGATCCGCACGCATTCCTCGAGCGGCAGCACGAAGATCTTGCCGTCGCCGATCTCGCCGCTGTCGGTGCGGGCGCCCTTCAGGATCGCGGCGATGGCGGGTTCGATGTAGGCGTCGTTGACGCCGATCGTGACCTGCGTCTTCTGCACGGTGTTCTGGCGCACCGGCTCACCGCGGAAATACTCGATCTCGCCCTCTTGGCGGCCGTGCCCATCCACGGTCTGCACGGTGAGCCGATAGTGGCCGCCCTCGTCGAGCGCAGCCTGGAGCGCCTCTTGCACGGCGCCGAGCCGCTCTGGCCGGATGACCGCGATGATGAGCTTCATGCCGTCGATCCTCCCCGCCTCACAGGTGGTAGCCGCGCTCGCCGTGCGCGGAGATGTCGAGGCCGTCACGCTCGTGTGCGTCCGACACGCGCAGGCCGAGCGTGCGCTGGAGCAACGTCGCCAGGATCCACGTCCCGCCGCCCGCGAACACCAGCGTGACGATCACGCCCACCAGCTGCTTCACCACTTGCTCGCCATGGCCGGCGAGAAGCCCCGCCACGGGCTGGAAGCAGAACACACCGGTGGCGAGCGCACCCCACATGCCTCCCACGCCGTGCACGCCGAACGCGTCGAGCGAGTCGTCGTGGCCGGAGCGGTGCTTGAGCCGCACCGCGCCGTAGCAGAGCACCGAGGCCATGGCGCCGATGACGATTGCCCACACCGGCATCACGTGACCGGCGGCGGGCGTGATCGCGACCAGACCGGCCACGATGCCCGAGGCCAGCCCCAAGCTCGTGGGCTTCCCGGTGTGGTTCCACTCGAGCAGCATCCACACGAGGCCCGCGCTCGCGGCGGCGGCCTGTGTCGTGGTGAACGCCAGGCCGGCCGTGGCGCCCGCGACGGGGTGCTCGACCGCCACCGCGCTGCCCGCGTTGAACCCGAACCAGCCGAACCACAACAGGCCCGCGCCGGTGAGCGTGAGCACCAGGCTGTTGGGCAGGATGGCGCCGCCGGGGTAGTCGCGACGCGCCCCGAGGATGCGCGCGAGGACGATGGCCGAGATGCCGGCCGAGATGTGCACCACCGTGCCGCCGGCGAAGTCCAGCACGCCATACTTGTAGAGCCAGCCATCGGACGCCCACACCCAGTGCGCGAGCGGGCAGTAGATGAACGTGGACCACAGCAGGATGAACCACACCCACGCCGAGAACTTCATGCGCTCGGCCACGGCGCCGCTGATCAACGCCGGCGTGATGATCGCGAACTTGCCCTGGAACATCACGAACACCAGCTCGGGGATGGACTTGTCGCTGAACAGCTGCTGCGGCGAGATGCCGTTGAGGCCGAGGTACGCCGGCGTCCAGCCGATCCAGCCGCCGATGCTCTTGCCGAACGCGAGCGAGTAGCCCACCAGCACCCATTGCACGCCGATCACGGCCATGGCCACGAACGACTGCATCATCGTGGTGAGGATGTTCTTCCGCCGCACCATCCCGCCGTAGAACAGCGCCAACCCGGGGATCATGAGCAGCACCAGCGCGGAGGACGTGAGCATCCACGCGGTGGAGCCCGAATCGATCGCGGGCGGCGACAGGATCGTCGCGAGGAGGGGTGGTGCCATGCGCACCTCCTTGTGCGGGCTTCAGGGCTCGGCCCGGCCCGCGCTCCGTTCCGTGGAGCGCGTCCGGGACGCGTCGGTGACTACCAGATGCGGCGCATCTTCGGCCGCCGCTGCCTTGGGGTCAATCTCGAACGATCGGCTAGGGCGTGTAGCGCTGCTTCTCGACGATGGCCGCCGCGGTCGTGCTGCCCATCGTGAACGCCGAGCGGAACTCGCCCTCGACGCCCACCTTGGCGCCGCTGCGTGGCGCGCCGCCCTCCTGGGTGACGACCGGGATCTTGCCCGTGCCGTCGTCCACCTCGTAGGCGCCGTAGCCGAGGATGCCGAGCGAGCGCGTCACGTCGCCAGCGATGCGCACGGTCTGCTTGTCGAAGCGTGCGGGATCGTCGAGCAGCGTCTTGATGGTCGTGACCTGGCCGCCTTTGCAGCCGGCGAGCAACGCGATAGCCAGCACGCCGGTGACGAGCGAAAGCAGTAGGAACGTGCGTGAACGCATGGGGGAACCCTCGTGGTTCGGGATGCGAGGAGGCGGGAGCGCGGGGACCGTACCACGCTCCACCCGCCACCGGCATCAGCGCGGCGGCACCGCTCCGCCGGCGGGCCAATCCGACGACCCCTCGCGCTGGAGGTTCATCTCGATGAAGCGGATGGGCTCCTGGCCGGGCACGATGCGATCGCCGACCTCGCGCCATTTCCCGTCACGAATCGCCGCCGTGTAGCGGATGGTCACCGGGCCTGCCGGGATCTCCCAGACGTAGCCCGAATCCGTCGGCGTGAACGCGAAGTCCCCCGACAGCCCGCGGGTGTAGGAGCGGAACACGAACGCCTTCTTGGCGGAATCCCACGACAGCACCGCGAACGCGTTGAACACCTTCTTGCCGTCGGCATCGTAGCCGCGGCCTTCGATCACCTTGAGCGTGCTGTCGAGCATCGGGCCGACGCGCTCGGTCTGCGCGTGCTCCCGCCAGCTCCCGCTCTCGTCCTGGATGCGGGCGGTGCCGCGCCACACGCCGTCCATCATGGCGAGCGGGCGGAGCGCGGCGCGCTGGGCGGCCATCAGGGCGCCGCTGTCCGGGCGGCCCTGGCTCGACGCGAGCGAGGCGAGGAGTGACGCGACGGCGAGTGCGAGCAAAATGGCGAGCAGGCGTCTCATCTTCGTATCTCCGGGTTCGAGTCGTGAGTGGCGACCGCTGGCCGCCGGGCGTGCGAGTGTCAGGATCCGGGCTTCAGCACCATCAGGACGAGCGCCACCACGGGCGCGAGGAGCGAGAGCGCTCCCCAGAATTCCCAGCGCCTCGCGATCGCGTGATAGCGGCCATGGTCGAACGTGCCCGACTGGAGCCCCTCGCGGGCGACCGTGCGCAGCTTCTCCTGAAGCGGCGCGACCTGCCACACGTAGAGCACGCCCGAGAACGCGAACAGGCCGATGGCCCACGCGATCCACGGTGTTCGGAGAAGCCCCAGGTGCGCGTGCAGCGAGGCGAGGACTCCGGTGACGATGATGACCACGACCCCGGGCAGCGTGAACCAGCGGTCGCTACGGATGATGCCGTCCACCGCATGGTGAAGCAGGCGCGGATCCCCGCTGCGGGCCGCATGCGCGTGCCAGAACAGGCCCGTCGTGATGTTGCCGAGGAACGCGATCACGGCGGTGACGTGCAGAAGCTTGATGAGCAGGTACATGAGAGGCCCTCCGAGTCGCCTGGACCGCGGTGGCGATCGCGCCGCGGTGGGTCCGACACACGCATCCTCGCCGCTCGAGAGGGGCGCGCCCACGGGCTTCCGATGAGTGGTGCGTCCGGGCCGATGAACGGCATGCGCCGCGGTGCGGTCGGGGGCTCGGCGTTCCCCGCCCGGTCTGCGCTAGAGCGTGGGGAGGGGCGCTTCAGCCGGTTCCTCGTCCGGAGCCGGCCGCCCGCCACGTGCGGCCGCCGGCAGCGTGAGCGCCGCCAGCGCCATCACGACACAGTTGATCGCGAACGCGCTCGCGCGATACGGCTGCGCTACCGGGAGCGTCCACCCCACCCACAGCGCCGCCCACGCGACCAGCGACGCGAGGGATCCGAAGGCCAGTTCGGTCGCCAGGCCGCGGGCTCGCGCACTCGCGCGGTTCCCCTCGAGGCGCGAGCGCAGCCAGGTCACGGCCGCGAACGGCAGCGTGAACGCCACACCCGATGCCAGGCCGTCGAACGCCGCACCGCCCGACGCCTCGCGGTTCACGTGGAGTGCCATCACGAAACCGATCGTGGGTAATGCGAAGCCGAGTATGCGGGTGGCGAAGCGCCTCATGGCGGGACCTCCGGGGTTCACTTCGGCGCGAGCCGCGCCGATGGTGTAGGATAGAGCCCGTTCCCGGAGGCCCTGTGTGCCTCCCCGTCTGTCCCGGCGGCCCTGTGAGCCGCCGTTTCAGGAAAGGGCGAGAAATGGCCAGCCCGTCTCGTGACGCCTTCGGCGTCCGCCAGCCGCTCTCCACGCCCGCCGGCACCGTCCATGTGTATCGCCTGGACGCGCTCGCATCGCAGCTCGGCGTGGACCTCTCGAAGATCCCGTTCTCGGTGCGCGTGCTGCTCGAGGCCGCGCTGCGTCAGTGTGACGACTACCAGGTCACGCGCGACGACGTGATGCGGCTCGCGCGCTGGCAGGCGACGGGCGCCGAGCCCGTGGAGCTGCCGTTCAAGCCGGCGCGCGTCATCCTCCAGGACTTCACCGGCGTGCCCTGCGTCGTGGACCTGGCGGCGATGCGCGAGGCCGTGCAGCGCATGGGCGGTGACCCCGCGCGCATCAATCCGCTCGTGCCCGTGGATCTCGTCATCGACCACAGCGTGCAAGTGGACCTGTTCGGTTCGAGCGCAGCACTCGAGAGGAACGCCGAGATCGAGTTCCAGCGCAACAAGGAGCGCTACGAGTTCCTGCGCTGGGGGCAGAAGGCGTTCTCGAACTTCCGTGTCGTTCCGCCCGCCACGGGCATCGTGCACCAGGTGAACCTCGAGTACCTGGCCGGCGTGACGCTGACGCGCCGCGAGGGCGACGAGACGGTGGCGTTCCCCGACACGCTCGTGGGCACCGACTCGCACACCACCATGATCAACGGGCTCGGTGTGGTGGGCTGGGGCGTGGGCGGCATCGAGGCCGAGGCCGTCATGCTGGGCCAGCCGCTCTACCTGCTCACGCCGCAGGTCGTGGGCTTCAAGCTCACCGGCCGGCTCCGAGACGGTGTCACCGCCACGGACTTGGTGCTCACCGTGACGCAGATGCTCCGGAAGAAGGGCGTCGTGGACAAGTTCGTGGAGTTCTACGGCCCCGGACTCTCCGCGATGACGCTTCCGGACCGCGCCACCATCGCGAACATGGCGCCCGAATACGGCGCCACGATCGGCTACTTCCCGGTGGACGCCGAGACGCTCCGCTACCTCGAGCGCACGAACCGCGCCGATGCCGCGCGCCTGACCGAGGCCTACTGCCAGGCGCAGGGACTGTTCCGCAGCGACGACACGCCGGACCCGTCGTTCAGCGACACGCTCGAGCTGGACCTGTCCTCCGTCGAGGCGTGTCTCGCGGGCCCGAAGCGGCCGCAGGACCGCGTCGCGTTGCGCGACATGAAGCCGAGCTTCCTGAAGGGGCTCACCGCACCGGTCAAGGAGCGGGGCTACGGACTCGCCGAGGCCGACCTCGAACGCACGGCGACTGTCGAGAGCAAGGGTCACACCGAAAAGCTCGGCCATGGCGCCGTGGTCATCGCCGCGATCACGTCGTGCACGAACACGTCCAATCCATCCGTGATGCTCGGCGCGGGCCTGCTCGCGCGGAAGGCCGTGGCCAAGGGCCTGCGCGTCGCGCCGCACGTCAAGACCAGCATGGCACCGGGCTCCAAGGTGGTCACCGAGTACCTCAAGAGCTCCGGCACGCTCACCGATCTCGAGGCGCTCGGCTTTCACGTCGTGGGCTACGGATGCACGAGTTGCATCGGCAACTCCGGACCGCTGCCCGAAGCCGTC
>JAHFBX010000072.1:0-1013 GCA_023249815.1 Candidatus Eiseniibacteriota bacterium | reverse complement strand
CCGACCGTGGCGCTGCAGGTGCTGGACCGCCGGCCCGCCGGCGAGCGACCCATGTACGACCTGTCGGTGACCGATGTGCACGCGTTCGTCGCCGGCACGGTCGCCGTGCACAATTGCATCGGCAACTCCGGACCGCTGCCCGAAGCCGTCGCTCGCGCCGTGGAGAGCGGCAAGCTCGTCGCCGCCGCGGTGCTCTCGGGCAATCGCAACTTCGAAGGCCGTGTGAACCCGCTCACGCGTGCGAACTACCTTGCGTCACCGCCGCTCGTGGTGGCCTACGCGCTCGCCGGCCGCGTGGACGTGGACTTCGAGCGCGAGCCGCTCGGCACCGGCGCCGATGGCCAGCCGGTCTACCTGCGCGACATCTGGCCCTCGCAGTCCGAGATCGCCGAGACCACGGCCGCGAGCCTGGTCCCGAAGATGTTCGCGACGAGCTACGCCAACGTGTTCGATGGTAACCCGCGCTGGAACGCGATCCCGGTGGCGGGCGGCGAGCGCTACGAGTGGGACGCGGCCAGCACCTACATCCACGAGCCGCCGTTCTTCCTCGGCCTATCCCGAGAACTCACGCCGCTCACCGATGTCACGGGAGCGCGCTGCCTCGTCATGGTCGCCGACTCCGTCACTACCGACCACATCTCGCCAGCCGGCGACATCGCGCTGGCGAGCCCGGCGGGCAAGTGGCTCATGGAGCGCAGCATCGAGAAGCGCGACTTCAACAGCTATGGCTCGCGACGGGGTCACGACCAGGTCATGGTGCGCGGCACGTTCGCGAACATCCGGCTCAAGAACCTGCTGGTGCCGGGGAGCGAGGGCAACGTCACGGTGCACTTCCCGAGCGGCGCGCAGATGGCGATCTTCGACGCCAGCGCGCGCTACCAAGCCGCGGGCACGCCGCTCGTGGTGCTCGCCGGCAAGGAGTACGGCTCGGGGAGCTCGCGCGACTGGGCGGCGAAGGGCACGAACCTGCTCGGCGTGCGCGCGGCGCTGGCCGAGAGCTACGAGCGCATCCA
>JAHFBX010000071.1:6702-10287 GCA_023249815.1 Candidatus Eiseniibacteriota bacterium | reverse complement strand
GCTCGAGGAATCCGGCGCCGAGCGACGCGTGCTGCTCACCGAGTTGGCGGTGGAGACCGGACTCACGCCGCAGGAAGTCGAGCGCTCGCTCGGCCTGGACGCGGGCCCACAGGCGAGCGGCGGCCTGCCCCGCACGTTCGCCCGGCTGCTCACGGATGACGTGACGCGCTGGCGCACGCTGCACCGGCTGCGCCGGGAATGGTCGCGCGGCCCTCGCGCCCAGACGCTCAAGGACGGCGCGCGGCTCGGTCGCGCGTTGCGTCTCGCGCGCCGGGAACTGGCGCTCACCCAGCAGGTGCGGCTGCTCGATGCCACGCGGAGGGTATTCGCCTGGTGGCACGTCGCACATCGGCCGTTCGCGCTCACGGCGCTGCTCGCCGTCGTCATCCACGTCGTCGTGGCGGTGTGGATCGGCGGTGTGCGCTTCACGCTTTCGGGGCTCCCGCGATGAACCTGCCGTGGGTCACGCCGGTGGCGATCGCGCTCCTGACGTCGTTGTTCGTCCTTCAGCACGTGCGCCGGAGTTCGGTGGGTCCCTCCGACGTGCGCCGCTGTCCGCGATGCCGCGTGTCGCTGGCGCCCGAGGCGCTCACGTGCGGGTCGTGCGGGGCGCCGCTCGCCGCGTTCGCGGTGGTGAGCGCGCCGCTCGCGATGGCTTCCGCGCCCACCCCCGGCGGCGCGCTCCACGCCGTCGTGCGCGCCGACACGTGCGCCGGCTGCGGCACGTGCGTCGACGCCTGCCCGGAGCCGGGTGCGCTCAAGATCGTCAACAAGCTGGCGCGCGTGAACCTCTCGGCCTGCAAGGGGCACGCGGAGTGCGTCGCCGCATGCCCGGTCGGCGCGATCTTCGTGACGTCGGGAGACGCGGTGCAGACGGTCGAGGTTCCCGATCTCGACGTCAACTTCCAGTCGCGCCAGGTGCCGGGGCTCTACGTCGTCGGCGAACTCGGCGGACGGGGACTCATCAAGAACGCCATCAACGAGGGCAAGCTGGCGATGGAGCACGTGGCCGCGAGCCTGCCGGGCACCCCCCCGGACGCCGGCACGTTCGACGTGGTCGTGGTGGGGGCCGGTCCCGCCGGGCTCTCGGCGGGCCTCGAGGCGCAGTCGCGCGGGCTTCGCTACGCGCTGCTCGAACAGGGGACGCTCGCCGACACCATCGCGCGCTATCCGCGGCACAAGGTGCTGTTCGCCGAGCCCGTGCGCGTGCCGCTTTACGGCGACCTATGGGTGTCGGACGCGTCCAAGGAGTCGCTGCTTCGCCTGTGGCAGACGGTTATCGAGCGAACGCGGCTGCGGGTGCGCGAGGGCGTGCGTGTGGCGGCCGTGCGGCGTGAAGCGGGCGGGTTCGTCGTGGACGCGGGTGCGCTGGGGTTCCGCGCGCGGCGCGTCGTGCTCGCGATGGGCCGGCGCGGTTCGCCGCGACGGCTCGACGTCCCCGGGGAGGATCGCGCCCAGGTGTTCTACGACATCGTCGAGATGGAGGCGTTCGCCGGGCGCAACGTGCTGGTCGTGGGCGGCGGTGACAGCGCCGTGGAATCGGCCGTGGGACTTTCGCACCAGCCGGGCACGCACGTGACGCTCTCCTATCGCGGCCGCGAGTTCGGCCGCGTGAAGGAACGCAATCGCGCGAAGCTCGCGGAAGCCGCGGGCACGGGCGGGCTGCGCGTGTTGCTCGGGAGCGAGGTGCACGAGATCCAGCCGAGCGCCGTTCTCGTGGAGCACGACGGCCATGTCGAGACGCTCGCGAACGACGACGTGGTCGTGCGCATCGGTGGCGAGGCGCCGACCCCGTTCCTCGAGCGCTGCGGCGTGCGCATGGTGCGCAAGTCGCTCACCGCCGGACCGGACCCGGCCGAACGACTGGCGGGCTGAGCGTGTGCGCGGCTTCCTCCCGCCCCTGTTGCTCGCCGGCGCCATGCTCGCCGCGACATCCGTTCGCGCCCAGGTCTCTCCTGGCCCACTCGCCCAGGCGCACGCGGCCCTGGACGGTGCCACCGACTGTTTCCGCTGCCACGCGCGCGGCCAGGCGAAGGCGCAGATGGACATGCGCTGCCTGGCCTGCCACGGCGAGGTGGGCTGGATGAGGACCCACCAGCGTGGATTCCACGCGCGCGTCGCGACACAGGCGTGCGCGACCTGTCATCCCGACCACGGCGGGCGCGACTTCGCGCTCATCGCCTGGGAGGGCGGCCGCCCGGAACGCTTCCCGCACGCGAAGGCCGGCTGGGTGCTCGAGGGCAAGCACGCGTCGCTCGCCTGCCGCGACTGCCACAAGCCCGCGTTCCAGCGCTCGGAGGCGGTGGCGCTGCTGCAGATGAAGGACCACGCGAGGAGCTGGCTCGGCCTGGAGGCGAACTGCGTGAGCTGTCACACGGACCCGCATCGCGGCTCGCTCGGACGTGACTGCCTGTCCTGCCACGACCAGGGCCGGTGGAGTCCGGCGCCACGCTTCGACCACGCACGCACGGGGTATGCGCTCACCGGCGCGCACACGAAGCCCGCCTGCGCCAGCTGCCACGCGACGCCTGCCATGAACGAGGGGCCGGACGCGCGCGGCGCGTTCCGCCCGCGCTGGCGTCCAGTGCCGCACGCCGACTGTGTCGCGTGCCACCGCGACCCGCACGCCGGACGCTTCACCGGGCAGTGCTCGCGCTGTCACACGACGGCCGGCTGGCGCGCGGTGAACGAGCGCCGCTTCGACCACGACCAGACTCGCTATCCGCTCCGCGGCGCACACGCGGCCGTGCGCTGTGATGACTGCCATGCCGCGGCGCGAGGCGGCGCGAAACCGCGGTTCACGCGCTGCATGGACTGCCACTCCGACGCGCATCGCGGCACCGCGACCGTGCAGGGCGCCGCGGTGGACTGCGCCTCCTGTCACATCGTGCAGACATTCCGGACCTCGTCGTGGCCGCGGACAGAACACGCGCGCACGCGCTATCCGCTGCTCGGCGCGCACGCGACCGTGGCGTGCGAGGGCTGCCACACGCGCGCCGACGCCGGCAGTGCAGAAGCAGCGACGCTCGGCAGTGCGCGCGTGCGCATCCGGCCCGGCGCGACCACCTGCGTGACCTGCCATCACGACCCCCACGCTGGCCGCTTTGCGCCGGGTGGCGCGCGCGCGCGAAGCGAGGGTTGCCCGGCGTGTCATTCCTCGCTCGCGTTCCGACCTTCGAACTTCGACGGCCGCGCGCACGCTCAGAGCGCGTTCCCACTCGAAGGCGCGCATCGCGCGGTGCCGTGCCAGCGCTGTCACGACGAACTACGCGAGACGGCCATCGTCTCGACACTGCGCGGCGGAACGCACCGCGCGCTTCGCTTCGAATCAAGGGCCCGCGCCTGCGCAGACTGTCACGAGGACGCGCATGCCGGTCAGTTCCGTGCGCGTGCCGATCGCGGCGGGTGCGAGTCCTGCCACGACGCGATGGCGTTCGTTCCCGCGGCGCGCTTCGATCACGATCGCGACACCGGGTTCCGCCTCCAGGGCGCGCACGCCCACACCCCGTGCGCCGCATGCCATCGCCGCACGACGAGCGCGGATGGCGTGCGCATCGTGCTCTACAAACCCACACCCACGCGCTG
>JAHFBX010000071.1:0-6692 GCA_023249815.1 Candidatus Eiseniibacteriota bacterium | reverse complement strand
GGGGGCGATCTCGCCGTCGCCCCGTCCGGGAGCGCCGGGGTCCTCCCCGCGCCACGCGCCGATCCTGTTCAACACACGAAGCGGGAGCTAGCGCATGACATCGATCCCGCGGTCCCAGCCCGTTCACAGGGTGCTTGCCATCCTGCTCGTGATGCTGCCGCTGGTCGCGATCGTCGCCGCGGGAGCTGCCACGCGAGGCGCATCCGCCGCCAACCGGTCACGGCCCGAGAACCCACACGGGAAGTTCCGCGGCGAATGCGACCACTGCCATGGCGCGGGTGCGTGGAAGCCCGCGCGTATCAGCAAGAAGTTCGATCACGCGAAGTTCGGATTCCGGCTGGAAGGCGCGCACGCCGCCGCGTCGTGCCTGGGTTGCCACCGGAGCCTCGACTTCACGTCGACTTCCATGCAGTGCGCGTCCTGTCACCAGGATCCGCACCGCGGCGAGATGGGGCCGGATTGCTCACGCTGCCACTCCGCACGCAGCTTCGTGGATCGCGGACCGATGGTGCGAGCGCACCAGATGACGCGCTTCCCACTGTCCGGCGGGCATGCGGCGCTGGATTGCGAGAGCTGCCACCGGCCCGTGGCCCAGGGCCGCATGCAGTTCGTGAACACGCAGGCGGAGTGCCGTGCCTGCCACATGGGTCAGTTCCAGGCCGCGAAGGATCCCGATCACCTCGGGGGCGGGTTCTCGACCGACTGCCAGACCTGCCATACGGCGATGGCCTGGTCGCCCGCACGTTTCGACCACCAGCGTTCGGGCTTCCCGCTCACCGGCGCGCACCGCGCGACGCCGTGTGCATCGTGTCACGCGGGCGGGCGTTACGCGGGCACGCCCAAGGAGTGCGTGTCGTGCCACCAGCAGCAATACGACACCGCGCAGCCATCGCACGTCGCCGCGGGCTTTGCGGCCAGCGCCTGTGCCACTTGTCACAACACCACGTCTTGGGCCGGGGCGACATTCGATCACGACAGTCGCTACTTCCGCATCTACCGAGGCGGTCACGCGGGCCGGTGGTCGTCGTGCAACGATTGCCACACGGTGCCGACCAACTTCGCCTCGTTCAACTGCCTCGGCTGTCACCCGCATTCGGACCAGGCCCAGACCGACAGCCACCACGTCGGGCGCAGCGGTTATCGCTACGAGAGCACGGCCTGCTACTCGTGCCACACGCGATGAGGGCCTTCCTGCCGATGACCGCCTTCGCTCACGACGCGCTCACCGGCCTGCGAACCGGGTGCGCGCGTGCGCGACACGCATGTCCCCGCCGGGTTGGCGTGGCGTTCGCGCTGCTGTTCCCGCTCGCGCTCGTCGCGGCCGCGCATGCCGCCGTTCCAGCGGATTCGACGAGCGCGCGCGAGCCTGTGAGCGTCGTCCGCGACGGCTGGCGAACGGCGCGCATCAGCTACCTGGCCGGCGGCAGCGTCTATCTCGAGGCCGGGGCCGCCGAAGGGCTCGCGACCGGGGACACCGCCTGGATCCTGCGCGGCGGAGCGCGCGCGGCCGCGCTCCGCGTGGTGTTTCTGTCAACGCACCGAGCCTCGTGCGACACGCTGTGGACGAAGGCTCGCCTCGCGATCGGCGACGCGGCGGCGTTTCGTCCCGGCGCGACGCGACAGGCGACGCCGGGCGTCAGCGACGCCCGCGCGGACTCTCTACGCGCCGCCGCGGTGGTGGCGCCGTCGCCCGCGCGCACGGCGAGCCGGGACGCGAGTCTGCGCGGCCGGATTGGCGCGCGCTGGCTGAGCATCGCCGCTCCGGGCGGCAGCCGACTCTCGCAACCGGCGTTCGAGGCGCGCTTCGACGGGCGCGAGGGGCTCGCCGGCCACCTGGACGCCTCGCTCGATATTCGCGGGCGGCGCACGCTGCGCACGAGCGAGACGGGGCGCTGGCTCGAGCAGTACTCGCGCGTGTACCGCGCATCGGCGACGCTTCGCGATGTCGGCGGCGGCCGGCGGCTCACGCTCGGCCGGCAGTCCTCCCCGACGCTCGCGTCCGTGAGCCTGTTCGACGGCGCGCTCCTCGAGTGGATCGGCTCGCGAGTCGGGGTCGGCACCTTCGGCGGGTCGCAGCCCGATCCGTTGCGCTCGCGCTGGTCGTCCGAGTTGGTCGAGGCCGGCGCTTACGCCGAGGTCCACCAGGCGCCGCTCGCGGAGGAGCGCTGGTCGGTCGCGGCGGGCGCGGTGGCCTCGCGGCACCAGAACGAGGTGGACCGCGAGTTCGCGTTCGCGCAGGGCTGGTGGTTCTCGCGTGCAGCCACCGTGTCACTCGCCCAGGAGGTGGACGTGAATCGCGGCTGGAAGCGGACCGCGGGCGAGCCCACGCTCGCTTGGACGAGCACGTTCGCCTCGCTGCGCGTGCCGGTCGGGCCCCGGGCCGCGCTGCACTCCGGCTACGACAACCGCCGCAATGTCCGCCTCTGGCGCGACCGCGAGACGCCCGAGACCCAGTTCGACGACCGTTACCGGCAGGGCGCGTGGGCGGGCGTCTCTGTCACCGGGAACGAGTACACCTCCGCGAGCGGCGAGTATCGCGTCGGCTCGGGCGGTGAACGCTCCGAGGCGTGGTCCGCGACCGGGGAGCTTCACCGGCTCACGGCGTGGCGCGCGCTGCTGCGCGGCCGGTGGGCGTCGTTCACGAGTGACGCCACCACGAGTTCGCTCGTCTCGCTCGCGGCCGGGTGTGATCCCTGGGCGCGCTCGCATGTGGAGTTGTCCACCGGCGTGCGCCGGACGCGCGATCAGGTGCTGGGGTTCGCCGACCGCGAGGACTGGCTCGGGGCGGACGCGGACCTGGCGCTCGGCGCACGCTGGTACGTGAACGCCGGCTGCGAACGACTGACCGCTCCCACCGGCAACACGTTGCAAGTGCAGGCGGGCGTGAGCGTGCGCCTCTAGGTTCGGGCCGCCTCGGCTTGCGACTCCCGCTCAAGCCCCGGCGGTTGACAGGCCGATATCCTTTCGAGCCGGCGTTCGAGTGGACGTGACCGGTTCCCAAGTGCCATGTTCGTGAGTGCGATGCGGATGAACCTGCCTCGGATGGCGTTTTTCACGGTGGTGGCGCTGCTCTCGCTCGGTGCGAGCATCGACGAGACGCGCTACGCGATGCCTTCGTCCCCTCCCCGCCTCCAAAGGCCGGCCGAGGGGGTGCTGTTCGCCGACGATTTTTCGAGCGGCTCGCTCAAGCGCTGGGACCCCGACAAGGACGAGGTGTGGTCGTCGTGGCGCGGCATGCTGCGCGCCGACCTGCCCGACCAGAAACAGGTGCGCTCGCTCATCCACACAGGCGACACGTCGTGGACCGACATCGCGGTGGATCTCGACGTGTGCATGATGCGCGGAGTGGACAAGGGTGTCGTCGTGCGCGTGCGTGGCGAAGCCGGGATGGGTGTGGACCTGCGCGGCGGCAGCTACCAAGACGTCGTGATGTACCAGCGGGAGTGGCCCATGGGACGCGCCGCGGCCACGAACGCGAACGGCACCTGGAACCACCTGCGCGTGGAGGCCCGCGGGCACCGCTACAAGGTGTTCGTGAACGGCGATCTTCGCCTCGATCGCGTGGATGGCCGGAGCGCGCGCCCTGCCGGCAGCATCGCGCTGCCCGCCTACACGGGCGGCGTCGGCAAGTGCACGGTCTACTACGACAACGTGGTGGTGACGAAGCTGGACTAGCTTCGCGGCTAGCGCGTGCGTCGGCCGCGAAGCAGGCGCAGGCCGTTCAGGATCACCACCACCGTGCTGCCCTCGTGCCCGGACACGGCCACCGGCAGTTTCAGCGCGCCGAGCGGCGTCATCGGGCCCACGAACACCCAGGTCACGAGCGCCGCCATCACCCCCGTGGCGATGACGAGGTTCTGGATCACGACCCGCCGGGCGCGTTGCGCGAGCGTCACCGCGTAGGGCAGCGCCGCCAGGTCGTCGCCCATCAGCACCACGTCGGCGCTCTCCATCGCGGCGTCGCTGCCGATACCGCCCATCGCGATGCCCACGCTCGCGCGCGCCAACGCCGGCGCGTCGTTGACGCCGTCGCCGATCATCGCGACCGCTCCGTGGCGAGACTCCAGCTCGCCGATGACGCGCACCTTGTCCTCGGGCAGCAGCTGCCCATGCAGCTCGTCCATGCCCGTCTGGTCGCCGATCGCGCGCACCGTGGACTCGCTGTCCCCCGAGAGCAGCGCGGTGCGGCGTATGCCCGAGGCGCGCAAGGCGCGCACCGAGGCGACCGCCGCGGGCCGCACCTCGTCGCGCGCGGCCAGAACGCCCCACGCCGCACCCCGCCGCACGATCATGGGCGTTTTGGCCTGTGCCGCGAGCCGGCGCACGTGCTCCACGGCAGCAGCCGGCGGCTTGACGCCGAGCGACACGAACAGCTCGGGCGTGCCCACCTCGATGGTGTGGCCGTCGGACACCGCGACCAGGCCCTTGCCGAGATGATTCGTGAGTGACTCCGCGGGCTTCACCTCGATGCCGCGCGACTCGGCCGCGCGCACGACCGCCTGCGCGAGCGGATGCGGCGAGCGCTTCTCGGCGCTCGCGGCCCACGTCAGGAGGTCGCGCTCACTGGCGCCGTCCAGCGTGACCACGTCGGTCACCTCGAAGCGCCCGTGCGTGAGAGTCCCGGTCTTGTCGAACGCGACGATGCGCACCCGGCCGAGCCGTTCCAGGTACGCGCCGCCCTTGAACAGGATGCCGTTCCTCGCAGCATTCGCGATGGCCGAGAGCACGGTGGCAGGCGTGGCGATGACGAGCGCGCACGGCGAGGCCACGACGAGCAACGTCATCGCCCGGTAGAGCGATGCGCGCCACTCCGCGCCGAGGAACACGGGCGGCACGAGCAGCATGAGCAGCGCGCCGAAGATCACCACCACGGTGTAGTACCGGCCCGTCACCTCGGCCAGCTCTTCGGCACGCGACTTCTTCTCCTGCGCCTCGCGGACGAGCGCGACGATGCGCGCGAGCGCGCTGTTCGCGGCCACGCGCGTCGCGATCAGCTCGAGCGCGCCCTGCTGGTTGAACGTGCCGGCGAACAGCTTGTCGCCGGTGGTCTTGGTCACGGGCACGGACTCGCCGGTCAGGTTCGCCTGGTCCACGAGCGATTCGCCGCGCGTCACGGTGCCATCCACGGGAATCGCCTCGCCGGGCTTCACGACCACGGTCTCGCCGACGCGTACGGTGTCGGCTTCGACTTCGACCTCTCGTCCGTCGCGACGAACGAGCGCGCGCGGCGGCCTCAGGTCGAGCAGGGCATGCAGCGCGCGGCGCGTGCGGCCCATCGTGTAGACCTCGAGCGTGTTGCTGAGCGAGAACAGGAACATGAGCACCGCGGCCTCGGCGGCGTAGCCGATCGCCGCGGCTCCGGCCGCCGCGAGCAGCATGAGCAGGTTGACGTCGAACTCGAATCGCCGGAGTGACGCCCACGTGCTGCGCGCCGTGTACCAGCCCCCGCTCACCGCCGAGGCCAGGTAGATCGCCTCGGCCAGCGCGGGAGCGCCGCCGAGTCGCTCCGTCACCGCGCCGGCGACGAGCAGCACGAGGCAGATGCCGGTGAGCACCGCCATCGAGCGGCCTTCGGAGCGCTCTTCCTGCTCCGCGTGCGTCAGGCGGGCGCCCCAGGGCTTCGAGGTGAGTGGGCGCACCACCTCGACGCTGTCGTCGGGCTGGAGGTGGCGCTTGATCGAGACACGGCCACGCGAAGCGCTGGCATGGAACTCGTTTGCGGCCACGGCGTCGAGCTGGCCCAGCCGCAGCGCGCAGGCCTCGCACGCGCCGAGCGTCTCGCGTCGTTCGCAGGTGGTGACGCGCTGCGAGAACATCGCGCCCACGTCGTCCGCGAGCGCGTTCAGTTCGTCCGGCGTGACGTGGGCGGGCAGGTAGCGAACGGTGAGCGTGCTGTCCTTGAAGTCGGCTTCGATCGCCACTACCCCGGGCATCTCGCGCAAGCGATCGGCGAGGATCTCGAGGCAGCCTTCCCCGTCGGGCACCACCGGGAGATGCTCCACCGGCGCCGTCACTTCACGCGTGGAGGCGCCTGCGGAGGAATCGTGGTGCAGGCGATAGCGGTCATGGGACACGGCAGGCTCCGGCGGCTAAGGGCAGAGGGGAATGGTAGCGCCGCGTGTACCGGCGGCCAACCGGGCACGTCGGGTACCCGGCCGGCCGCGCTCGGAGATTCCGGTCACGCCGGCGCGGTCACGCCTCCGGCGGAGAGGCCTGCGAGCATCACGCCGAGCGCGCTCTCGAAATAGTCCTCGAGCGTTCCGGGCGTGCCCACGGCGTGCTCGAACGCATGTCTCCACACCGTCGCGAACATCATCGGCGCCACGACGAAGCGTGCCACCTGGACCACATTCATGGGACGGAACTCGCCGCGATCGAGGCCCTGCTGGAGCACGCGCTGCAACAGCGCCTGATTCCGCGCGATGAACTCGTCGTTGTAGAAGCGGGCGAGCTCGGGGTAGCTGCGCGTCTCGGCGAGCATGAGCTTGACCAGGCCCGACAGCCGGTTGCGCATCATGTTCTCCCACCGCAGGCGCAGCAGCGCCTCCAGCAGCTCGAGCGTCGTGCCGCGATGGGTCTCGACGAGCTTCTCCGTCTCGAGCACGAGCGGGAGCATGACTTCGCGGACCGCGGCCTTGAACAGCTCGGTCTTGTTCTCGAAGTAGAGGAAGATGGTGCCCTTGGTGCAGCCG
>JAHFBX010000070.1 GCA_023249815.1 Candidatus Eiseniibacteriota bacterium | reverse complement strand
CACGGCGAGGAAGTAGTCGTGGCCCTTCTCGGCGATCCCCAGCACCTCCTGGATCTGCGGCTCGGTCTGAAGCACGAAGTTCTTGGGGCTGCCGCCGCCCAGGATCCACACCGCGCTCTTTCCCCCACTGGCCTTGGCGTCCCACACGATCGCCGCCGTCTCGTTCACGTCGGCGTTCACGTCGAACTGGAGCGCGTTGCCTTCGAGCGCCTTGGCTGCCACGTTCATGCCGATGGACGAATCGCCGGGCGACGAGGTGTACACCGGCACACCGTATTCCCACGCCGCCGCGAGCAGCGAGCGATGCTTCAGGCCCAGCTTGTCTTCACGCGCACGCAAGTACCTGCCGCACAAGAAGTGGAACTCCGCCGTGCTCATCGTGCGCTGGAACTCAGGCGCCGAGATGATCTCGCGGAAGAACGCGTCCGTGTCGAGCAGCACGGTGTAATCGAAGAAGATGTCGTAGATGCGCACGACGCCTTCCTCGCGAAGCACCACGTCGTCCACTTGGAACGTGCCCTGGTGCATCGCGAGGCCCAATCCGAAGTGGGCGTCGTGATAGAGATTCGCGCCGGTGGACACGATCCAGTCCACGAAGCCCGCCTCCATGAGCGGGATCACCGAGCTCATGCCGAGGCCCGCGGGCGTGAGCGCGCCGGTCATGGACAGCGCAACCGTCACGTCGTCCTGCAGCATGCGCTCGGTCAGCAGCCGCGCGCCCTCGCGCAGGCGCGCCGCGTTGTACGCCAGGAACGCATGCTCGATCAGGTCCGCGGCGGTCTCGCGGCCGGTGATGGCGGGCGGGTCGATGCGTCGGCCTCCGAGATGGCGGTTGGCCTTGCGTCCGGCGGACATGGTGTTCCTCGTGACGTGGAATCGCGTAAGCGGGAAGGTCGCGCAGCATAGCGCGCGACAGCCTCACCTCACCACTTCGCACCCTTCGTGGCCTGAGCCTGCACTTCGGCGACCGCCTTGGCGTCGTTCGGGAACAGTCCGACGCGCGACAGGCGTTCGACCAACGGCACCCAGCGCGCCTCGCGCGCGAACACCTTCTTGAACAACGCCAGCGCCTCGGGCTTGCGCTCGTTGGTGTACATGGTGATCGCCGCCCAGAACTGGAGCTCCACCACGTCCGGCGCCAGCTTCGCGGCCTCGTCATAGGCCTTCGCTGCCTCGGCGGGCTTCTTCTCGGACGTGAACGCGTCCCCCTGGTCCTCGAGGTTGTACGCGCGCCGCAGGCGCAGCAGGCGACGCAGCTCGACCAGCGGATGGTCGTGGTCCTCGACGCGCAGGTTCACGAGGTAGTCGTTCCAGGGTTTGCCGCTCGCCTGCCCCTTCACGACCACCATCGCCGCGGACTGGCGGCCGCGGATGTCGCCGCCCACCTTCTCCGCGGCCTCGAGCGCGACCATCATGCGTTCGGCGAGGTCGCCGCTCGCGTGCTCGTAGGCCTCCTTCATGGCGGGCCACACCTTCGCGTTCGCCATCAGGTTCGCCTGGCAGGAGAACTGTTCGCCCTGTACGTCGCCGGCGTCGGGGATGCACGACTTGCCGCTATAGGCGGCGACGTTGCCCTTGGCATCCACCATCGCGACCTGGCGACCCTCGTTGTGCGCGTCGACCGCGAGCAGCGCGTCGAGTGCCTGACGCGCCGTGAAGCCCATGCGCATGAGCTCGAGGCCCTGCGGACCGTAGTCCACGAGCACGAGCGACTGCGTCGCCACCGCGCCCACGCCGGCCTCGGCCCATGGCACCACGGGTCCGACGCTGAAGTAATGCGACTGCACTGCCACGCCCATCTCGCCGGTCTTGGGATCGCGGGCCACGATGGAGTACGTGTGCGCGACCGGCGACGGCGGGGCGCCCTGCAGTGTGACCGCCAGCATCGGCATGGCGAGTAGGGACACGAGCGAAGCGAGTGTTTCAGACGTCATGGCGTCCTCCTGCTTGCGGCGGACAAAGCATCGCGGACGGCCGCCGACGATAGTGGAGCCGCCGCCCGCGGGCGAATCCACCGCGCCCGTGCCACGCGGGCCGCGCCGGGCCCGTGTGTTCCGCGACCGAACCGGGACGCTGGCACGCGGCCCTGAGTTCGCTATCCTGCGCGCTTCTTTGTCTCGCACAGATCCCGACCGGAGGCTCCCCTGATGCCGTCGCATTCCCGGGCGACCGCCCTCGCCCTGTTGTTGCTGGGTGGTCCGCTGGCCGCACGAGCCGCGGAGCGCCCGTCGCTCGCCGTTCCGCTGGCCACGGGGCCGGTCAAGGTGGACGGCGTGCTCGACGAACCGGCGTGGGCGTCCGCCGGCGTGGTGAGCGCGTTCCAGCTCATGGTGCCGCGCGAGGGCCAGGTCCCGAGCGAGTCCACCGAGGTCCGCGTGCTCCGAGATGGCGTGCGCGTGGTGTTCGGCATCTGGTGTCGTTCGGCGCGCAAGCCGCACTGCGGGCTGGCCGCGCGCGACCAGGTGCTGGACGGCGATCACATCTCCGTGCATCTCGACACGGACGGGGACGGCCAGCGCGCATACATCTTCGGCGTCAACCCATACGGCGTGCAGGTGGACGGCATCCTCACCGGCGACGCGGACTTCAAGTGGGACGGCGTCTGGGATGGCGCCGCGCACCGGGGCGACGGCGAGTGGACGGCCGAGATCTCGGTGCCGTTTCGCATCATGCGCATCTCGGCGCACGGACGGCCCTGGCGGCTGTGGGTGCGGCGCGAGCTGACCGCCTGGAACGAGGTCTCGACCTGGCCGCTCTACAAGGTGGGAGAGCCGGGGCCCATCATGCTGCAGGGCGGCGATCTCACCGGGCTCGACGACGCACAGGGCGGCCGCGAGTTCACGCTGGAGCCCTACGTGTTCGGTGCCTCGCTCGGCGAACGCTCGCCACTCGCGGGCGGCGGCACGAGCGACTGGCAGGACGAGAGCACGAACGATGCCGGGCTCGACGTGCAGGCGGCGCTCACACCGTCGCTGGTGGCGAACGCCACGTTCAACCCCGACTTCAGCCAGATCGAAGCCGATGTACTGCAGATCGAGGTGAATCGCCGCTTTCCCCTGATCTTTCCCGAGAAGCGCCCGTTCTTCCTCGAGGGCGCCGATCACTTCGTGACGCTCATGGACCTCGTGCTCACACGACGCATGGCCGAGCCGCGCTGGGGCGCCAAGGTGACTGGCCGCGCCGGCGCGTGGAACTCCGGCGGCCTTGTGGTGCGCGATGGCGGAGGCGCCATCCTCGGCGGCTCGGGCTACACGCCCAGCGATGACCACCGTCTCACGCGACCCGGTTGGTATTCGCTCGGGCGCGCGCAGCTCCCGTTCGGCGAGGGCGCCAACGTGGGTGTGCTCGCGGGCGGGCACGTGCAGGACGAAGAGGAGTCGCCCGCGCCCGTGCGCGAGCGAGGCACCTACAACGTGTTCGGCGGCTTCGACACCCAGCTCAGGCTCTCGGCGCGCTGGCGCACGGAGGCGCAGTTGATCGGCTCCACGTCGCGTATCGACAGTACGGGCACCGGGCGCGACACCGAACCGTTCAACGACTGGATGGGCGTCTGGCGTTTCTTCTACCGCGACAAGGCGCGCGAGCTGCACCTGGGCGCGCGGCACGTGGGCGAGAAGTTCCGCGACGAGCTGGGCTACCAGGACTACGCCGGCGTCACCTATCGCCGCGTCGGTGGCTGGTGGGACCTGTTCCCGAAGACCGGGCCACTCCAGCGCCTCGCGCCGATCTTTGACGTGCTGGTCGTGCACGAGCGCACCGGCCGGCTCGAGTTCGACCAGATCGAGAGCAGCGCGGACTTCGAGTTCCGGCGAAGTGCGTTCGTGAACGCCGGATACCGGCACTCGGACGAGCACTGGCTCGGCCACACCTATCCGCAGGACCGCGGCTACCTCTACGCCGAATGGCACGCGTGGCGGCCGCTCGCGATGAACGTGGAGGTGAGCGCAGGCGACGCGATCCTGTACGGCGCGCCCACGACATCGAGCCTCGCCTGGAGCGACGTCGTGACGTTCAATGCGACAGTGCGTCCGGAGCCGCGCGTGACCTCGGCGGCGAACATCGTGCGGTTCCGCCTCAAGGAGGCTTTCGACCGTAGTGAGATCCTCGACGTCTGGCTCGTGGGCGTGAAGACGACGGCGCAGTTCACGCGCCGGCTCTCCGCGCGGCTCTATCCGCAGTACGACAGCGACGCGAAGCACGTGGACGTTAACGCGCTGCTCGGCTACGTGATCCAACCGGGCACTGTGTTCTACGCCGGCGTGAACAGTGGCTGGGACCCGGATCTCGTGAGCGGCAAGCGTACAGCCACGAGCCGGCAGTTCTTCGCCAAGGCGAGCTGGCGGCTGGCGCCGTAGGCGGACGCGCTGAGCTACGCCTACACTGGCGGGCATGACGAAGCAGCGCGCGACGAAACCAGCGATGCAACCCGCGAAGAAGCGGAGGACGCCGGGCCCGCTGCACGTTGCCGGTCGCGGCGCCTCACCGGCGCCGCGATTCTTCGCCACCCAGGTCGAGTGGCGGGCGTGGCTCGCGAAGAATCATGCCTCACAGGACGCGCTGTGGGTCGGCTTCTGGCGCGTCTCCACCGGCAAGCCAGGCATCACCTGGCCGCAGTCCGTGGACGAAGCGCTGTGCTTCGGCTGGATCGACGGCCTGCGCCGCGGTCTCGACGAGGCCAGCTACATGATCCGCTTCACACCACGGAAGGCCGGCAGCAAGTGGAGCCGCGTGAACCTCAAGCGCTACGGTGAGCTGCTCGCGAAGACGAAGGTGCATGCGGCGGGCCGCGCGGCACGTGCCAAGTGGAAGGACGATGCGAAGGCCGCCTACTCGCACGAGCGCGGTCAGATCGAGCTGGACGCCGCCGCCCGCGCCAGGCTCCGGAAGAACGCACGCGCTTGGGCGTTCTGGAGCGCGCAGATCCCGTCCTACCGGAAGATGGTCGCGGGGTGGCTCGCGAATCCGAAACGCGAAGCGACTCGCGCCGCGCGGCTCGCGACGCTCATCGAGTGCTGCGATGCCGGCTGCGCGATCCCGCCAGTCGCCAAGTGGGTGAAGATGAAGCCGGTGGAGTAAGCCGCTAGCGACTCACGAGCACCCGCGTCGCCGTCGAACCGTGGCGCGAGGTGAGGCGCGCGAAGTAGAGCCCGGGTGCGAGCGATCCGAGCTCGTCGAACGTGATCGCGTGATCGCCGGCGCCCTCGACCACCTGCGTCCGCTGCACTCGTCCCGAGACGTCTAGCAGCTCGACGTGCGCGCCCGAGTCATCCGGGAGCACGAGGTCCAGGACGACCGAACCGGTCGTCGGGTTCGGTCGCGGCGCAGAGAACTGCAGGGCACGCGGCGGCGAGGTGCCCACGCCGGTCGTCGTTGGCACCTGGACGCAAGTCATCCACAGATCGCCGGAGAACTGGCCGAAGCCGAGGTCGTGGTAGTCAGACCACACCACGAATGCGCCGGACGGGCCGTCCGAGTGCAACGTGAGCAAGGCGCCGACGGACGTGATGTGGATGTCGACCGGCCGGCGATGGGCCTCGCGGACGACGTATGCGCCGCCCGCGCCATCGGGGATCGTGCGGCAGGCGTTGATCGTGTCGGGCGCGACCACCTCGAGCCCGTCCACCGGCCAGGCCGGGTCGAGCGTCGCGTCGAGCCCGAAGCGCTGCATCATAAGGCGGCGCGCGCCCGAGCCGGCATCGAGCGACCAGACGGCGAGCAAGTGTCCAGGTCCCGACGGCAGGAGCTGGGAGTCCATCGGACCCATGTCGCCATCGGGCGACACCCTGGACAGCGCAAGACCGGTCGCGGGCCAGCCCACGTGCAAGACGCCGTTCCCGTCGAATCGCGTCGCGATCGGAACACCCGTGCTTGCACTCACTCGCAGGAACACCACCACGCCACCGCTTCCATCGGGCAGCAGCGCGCGGTCGTGGAACGGATCACCGGGCAGCGCCACTCCATTGGTCGCCCAGCGAGCTCACGAGCTTGCCACCCGCGGGCCAGTCGGCATGCGCGACCCCGGCGAGGACGATGTGCAGGGCGATGGAGTTTGGAAGCGAACGCTGCATGCGGGAGCTCTCATGATCTCCCGGTGGCATCGAGGAGGGTGTGAAACAGCCGCCTCCGATGCAGAGAATACGCCTCGTCATCGCACGCGCCACGCGAATTCACGTGCCGAACGAGCGGGAGCGCGGCTGCCTGACTTCGAGCGGCATCCGCCATCCGAGTGACTGCGAAAGGCCTAGCCGCTGCCGAGCGCCCAGACCCCGCGTGGATCGAGAGCGGTCCGGATGCGGTCCCGCAGTCCGGCCGTTGCGTCCGTCGCCCAGCCTGAGCTCGCCCCGAGACCCCGCGCTCCGATCCGCACGAATCCACGTCTGGCGAGGTCTCGAGTCAGCTCTGCGGCTTCCTCCGGCCCCGGCCAGAGATGCAGCCGACCGCATGGCGCGTGGAACAGCAGGCGCTCGCCGACGGGCTGTGCGGCAAGGAACGCGATCGCGTCGGGCGTGTTGGCACTGGTCGTGAACGTGAGCCGCGGGCCCGGCATCTCCTCGAAGTCGGCGAGCTGCTGCCAGAGCGCCGGCACGCTCGCGTCCCGCACCGTGCTCCGCGGGCTCCCGAGCGTGTCGCGCGCGAACGCGGCGCACGTCTCGAGCCACGCCGGGTCCTCCTCGAAGCCGGCGACCACCGTGAACGGCGCGGCGTTCGCCTGCGCCGGGTCCCCAGCGAGGACCGGATGCTTCGCCGCGAGTGCGCGTCCGATCACGGTGAGGACAGCCGGCTCATGCCGCGGCCACGCGCCCCAGCGCTTCGCGTCGGCTAACGTCGAAACGTCCGCGCCCCAGTACCAGGCGACGCGTCCAATGGGATGCGGGAGAAGTTTCAGGCTCGCCTCGGTGAACACGGCGAGCGTGCCGAGCGAACCGACGAGCAACCGGTGGACGGCATGGCCCGCGACGTTCTTCACGACGCGACCGCCGGTCTTGGCGAGCACGCCGTCGCCGGTTACGAATCGCGCGCCGAGGATGCGATCGCGTGGCGCACCGAACGCGCGTCGCCTTGGCCCGCTGGCGTTCGACGCGAGTACGCCACCGAGCGTGGCGCCCCAGCTCTCGGCGCCCTCGAGCGGCAGCTCCTGCGACTTGGCGCCGAGTGTCGCGCGCAGCTCGTCGAGCGTGATGCCACATTCGGCGGTGACCGTGAAGTCCTCGGGGTCATAGACGGTGACCCGTTTGAGCGCCGTGGTGTCGAGCGCGACGTCGTAACGCTCGGGCGCGGTCTCGCGACGCAGGGACACGCCGCCGCCCCACGGCACGAGCTTGAGCCCATCGGCGCCCGCCTGGCGCACGGCCTCGGCCAGTTCGGCGGCACTCTCGGGCCGCCATGCCATGCGTGGCGCCGCGCCGCCCATCGCGAAGCGCGACGCTTCGGTGACGCGCGGTGAACTCGGCGCGGAGAGCTCGCTCATATCCAGGGGCCTTCCGTGTTCCCAGCGGCTGCCGACGCGGCGAACCCGCGCATCGCCTCGAACGAGCCCTGGCGCGCTTCACCGCAGCCCGCGCCACCCGGGAGGATCTTCCCGGGGTTCAGCCGGCGATCGGGGTCGAACGCCGCGCGCACGCGCTCCATCACCGCGAGATCGTCCTCAGCGAAGAGCTCGGCCATCATCGGGCGCTTCTCGATGCCGACGCCGTGTTCGCCCGAGATCGTGCCGCCGTACGCGATGCACATGCGCAGGATCCTGTGCGAGACCTCGAGCGCGTCGGCCTGCTGCTGCGGACTGTTCGCATCGAACAGCACATGCGGATGCAGGTTGCCGTCTCCAGCGTGGAACACGTTGCCCGCATCGAGGCCTTTCTCGGCAGCGAACGCATACACGTTGGCAAGAGCTTCCGCGAGACGCGTACGCGGGACGACGCCGTCCATGATCGTGAAGCCCGAGGCCGCACGGCCATACGCTCCGAATGCCGACTTGCGCCCCTTCCACAGCAGCGCGCGCTCGTCGGCATCCTTGGCGATGCGCGTGCTGCGCGCGTTCTGCTCACGCGCGATCGCCGCGATACGCTCGGCCTGCGGCTCCAGCGTGACCGCGGGGCCGTCGACTTCGATGAGCAGCACCGCAGCCGCATCGGTCGGAAGCCCGATGTGCAGCCACTCCTCCACGAGTGTCGTGGTGTGGCGGTCCATGATCTCCATGGCTGCGGGCACGATGCCGCCGGCGATGACGCGCGACACGGTGCGGCATGCGTCCTCGACGGTGGCGAAGTCGAACAGCAACGTCTTCACGCCTTCGGGCACCGGCAGCAACCGCACGCAGATCTCGGTGACGATCGCGCACGTGCCCTCGCTGCCGCTGATCACCGAGAGCAGGTCGAGCCCCGGCGAATCCAGCGCTTCGCCGCCCAGCGTCAGGGCGGTGCCATCGGCCAGCACCACAACTGCGCCCAGCACGTGGTTGAACGTGACGCCGTATTTCAGGCAATGCGGCCCGCCGGCGTTCGTCGCCACGTTGCCGCCGATGGTGGACACCTGTTGCGATGCCGGGTCGGGCGCGAAGTAGAGCTTCCGGGGTGCCAACTGCTGCGAGAGCCACAGGTTCACAAGGCCCGGCTGCACCCACGCGAACATGCGCGCCTCGTCCACGCGCAGCACCTGGTCCATGCGGTTCAAACTCAGCGACAGCCCGCCCTGCTCGGTGGTGGCGCCGCCCGCGAGCCCGGTGCCCGCGCCGCGCGGTGTCACCGGCAGGCCGCGCGCGCGCGCCCAGCGCACCAGCGCGCACACCTCATCCGTCGAGCGCGGCAGCACCACGGCGTCCGGCGGGCGACGTTCGAGCGTGAGCGCGTCGGCCTCGTACGTGAACAACGCGGCCTCGCTGGCCATCACGCCCGAGTCGCCGAGCAGCGCGCGCAGCTCCGCCAGGTCGCTGGAGGTGACCGGCACTACGCCTCCTGCGCTGCGCGGAGCCCGGCCGTCTCGGCGAGGCGCGCCAGCACGTCGGCGACCTGCATGTATCCAGTCCGCAGCAGGAAGTCGCTCGAGCGCCCGTACGACTTGGCGCCTACGATGTAGAAGTCGGGTTCCGGGTTAGCGAACTGGTCGGCGCCGAACGCGGGGATGCTCACGCAGTCGCTCGTGCCCGCGCCCTGCAGCGCCGCGGCGAGCTTCATCGGCGCCAGCGTCTCGTAGCACTCGTGCACGCGCAGCTCGCGATAGATCGCGTTGTCCGGTCCGTAGCCGCAGTTCACGATGACCTGGTCGGCCTCTTCCACGCGCGCGCCCGCGGCGGTGGCGAGCTGCGCGCGATAGCGGTGCGTGGCCGAGTTGTACTCGATTCCCTCGACTTCGCAGCCGCCCTGCCAGCGCACGGCTTCGGACGCGCCCTGCTGGAGCGCGCGGCCCTGCGCGTACAGCGCGGCGCGCGCCGGGAGCGAGTCGTTCGCGGTCTCGCCCGTGAATCCGGGCGTGTCGCGCCGCGTCACCCACACGGCGCGCGTGACCGGCGCCTCGCGCGCGAGCTCCGCCAGCGCGATCACCGTCGTCGCCGCGGACGCGCCGCCGCCGATCACGAGCGTGGTGCGACCGGCATGGCGCTCGCGTCGTAGACCGCGCACGTCGTCCGGGTGGTAGCTCATCTGGGGTGCCAGATAGCTCTCGCCTCGCCCCGGGATGCCGCCCGTGCCGGCGCGGTTCGGCTGCCCGAACGTGCCCGACGCGTCCAAAAGGGCGCGCGCGTGCAGCACGCTCTCGCGGCCGCCGCCGTCACGCACGAGCATCCGGAACGGGTGGGCATGGCGTTGCGCAGCGGTGGAGTGGTCGTTCTTGCGCACGCCGTGACGCGACACGTGCACGACCTGCGAATGCGTGTGCACGCGCGACTTGAGCGAAGCGCTCGCGGCGAGCGGCTGGAGGACGCGTTCCACCAGCTCGAGTCCGGTCGGGCATGAGTCGCCGGGTGGCGCCGTCCAGCCATCGCGCGCGAGCAGTCGTGCGCTCGCCGGCCCGACGTTCATGCTCCACGGCGTGAACATGGAAACGTGGCCCCACGCGATCACGTGGTCGCCGACCTCGCCTCGCTCGAACACGTGCACGTCGAAGCCCAGCTCAACGGCGAGCGCGGCGGCTTCGAGCCCCACCGGGCCGGCGCCCAGGATGGCGAGCGAATGCGGGGACGTGTCGGGCATGAGGACTCCGGATGAGGGACGCGGCCGGGGGAGACGGAGTATAGCGAGCGAACCGGACGTCGTCAGGCGTCGCTGCCTTTGGCGATCGCCTCGATCATCTTCTCGCGTTGGCGC
>JAHFBX010000001.1:430-30855 GCA_023249815.1 Candidatus Eiseniibacteriota bacterium | reverse complement strand
CGGCACACACGTCGGGCGAGCTCGCCGATGCCGTGCGTGGTGAGACCGTGCGCCGGCTCGCGAACACGCCGGTGGACGAGACCGTGCCGCCGCTCGAGTCGCGCGCGCCGATCCTCGCCACGTCCGCGGCCCTGCTCTCGCTCACGGCTGCGGTGGCGCTCGCCCCGCAGGCCACGCTCGACGCCTGGCGCACGCTGTGGCGGCCGGAGACGGCCGCACCTGTGGTGACGGTCGCCGTGGAACCCGGGGATGTCACGCTCGTGCCGGGCGCCTCGCTCGCGGTGCGCGCGCGCGTCGAGGGCAGCGCCTCGGCCCCCCGGTTGCTCGGCGATGGCGTGGCACCCGAGGCCGTGCTGGAGTCGAACACGCAGGGCGCTCGGCGGTGGCGGTTCGACCTGCCACCGGTGACGCGAGCCCGTGACTACGCCGTACGCGTCGCCGCCGTCTCGAGCCCGCGCTATCGCATCTCGCTCACCGGCGAACCGCGCGCGCTCAGCTTCTCCACCATGATCACGTCGCCCGCGTACGCCCGGCTCCCGCTCCAAGCGGTGAGCGGGACGCGTGGTGACCTGACCGCGCTCGCCGGTTCGCGCGCCGTCGTGGAGGTGACGTTCGACCGCGACCTCGAGTCGCTCTCCGCCGCCGTGCGCGGCGGATCGGCTACGCCGTGGAGCGCGGTGACGCCGCGTCGCTGGCGCGGCACGTTGGTGGTGGACGGCGATGGCGAATGGGAGCTGTTCGGTCGCGGCACCACCGGCGAGGGCCGCTTCCGCTACCGGTTGAGCGCCATTCCCGACGCCCCGCCCGTGCTCACGGTGGCGCTTCCCACCGGCGACGTGGACCTGCCCACGGGACAGCAGCTGCCGTTCGACGTGCTGGCGCAGGACGACCTCGGCGTCTCCGAACTTCGACTCGAGTGGCGGAAGACCGCGTCCGACGCCTGGACCGAGGCGCGCCTCGCGGCGTTCGCCGACGAGCCGCGTGAGGCACGCGCCACGTCGCAGTGGGACGCGTCCCCGCTCGCGCTGCTGCCCGGCGAGAGCGGTGTGTTCCGCTTCGTGGCGCTCGACAATGCGCGTCCGGGCCCGCATGGACGCGCGACGAGCGGCGAGTTCCGGGTGCGCTTCCCGTCGCTCACGGAACTCTATGCCTCGCTCGAGCAGCGCCAGGAGAACGTCGCCAAGGCGCTCGAGCGCGCGGCCGAACAGGCGAAGGAGCTGCAGAAGTCGCTCGACAAGCTGCAGCGGCAGCCGCAGACGCAGGGCCGGCAGGAACCGTCGTTCGAGCGCGCCGAGGAGATGAAGCGCGCCACCGAGCGCCAGCAGGCCGTGGCGCAGCAGGTCCACGAGGCCGCGAAGGAGATGCGCGAGAGCCTGGAGCAGGCGGCCGAGCGCCAGGCGTTCCAGGAGCAGCTCCAGCGCAAGCTCAAGGAGATGAGCGAGCTGCTGCGGCAGATCCAGTCCGAGGAGTTCAAGGACGCGCTCAAGCGGATGCAGGAGGCACTGCAGCGCATGGACCGCCGCCAGATGGAGGAGACGCTACCGCAGATGCAGCAGCAGAATCGCGACATGTTGGAGCAGCTGGATCGGAGCATGGAATTGCTGAAGCAGCTGCGCGAGGAGGAGCGGCTGGAGGCACTCGCCCGTCGCGCCGAAGATCTAAAGTCGCGCCAGGACGAACTCAATCGCGAGCATGCCGAGCGGACAGAGGCCGAGCGCGATACGCGCTCGAACAGCGAGCGCCAGCCGGAGGCTTCGCGCCAGGAGCTTGGCGAGCGCCAGGCCAAGGCGGCCGAGGAATCGCGCGAGCTGTCGAAGGATGCGAAGGACGCCGCGACGCAGAGTGAGATGAAGGAGGCGCAGGCGCGGCTCGAGGAGGCGGCGCGCGAGCTCTCGGAAAACGCGGCGAAGGAGCAGGACAGCGCGAGCTCGCAGAGCGAGCAGGGCGACTCTCAGGGCGCCCAGAGTTCGGGCAAGCAGGCGAGCGAGAGCCTGTCGCGCGCCTCGCAGTCGCTGCGCGCGAGCGCCCAGCAGCAGCAGCAGGAGCAGGACGAACGCAATCTCGCCGCCGTGCGCCGGGCGTCGCAGGATCTGGTGTCGCTGTCGCGCGCCTCGCAGGAGAACCTCGACGCCGAGCGCACGGCCGCGCAGGCGAGCGAGGCGCAGACCGATCTTTCGGAGGGTGTCGCGCGCGTCGCGGACTCTCTCGCCGCGCTGTCGCAGCAGACGCCGTTCCTCTCGAACAAGATCAACGCCGCGCTTGGCCGCGCCATGCAGGGGCTGTCGCAGTCGGGCCGCGAGATGTCCCAGGGCGGGCGCGAACGCGGCGAGCGAAGCGGTCGCGGCGCCACCGCGTCTTTGAACCAGGCCGTGAAGGAGTTGCGTGCCGCCGAGGCCTCCATGTGCAAGCAACCCGGCGCCGGCAGCGGCGGTAAGAGCGCCTCGCAGCGCCTCGGAGAAGTGGGTAAGCTCCAGAGCCAGTTGAACCGCCAGTCGCGGGAGATCGCGCGGAAACTGTCGCGCCAGATGGCCATGACGCAGGGCGACGAGGCCGAGATGCGCCGCCTCGCCGACGAGCAGCGCCGCATCCGCGAGCAGCTGGCCGACGTGCGCCGCGACGAGGAGGCCAGGAAGAGCCTGCTCGGCCGGCTGGACCAGGCCGAGCGGGACATGCAGCAGGCCGAGGAGACGATCCGCCAGGGCCAGATGGACGGCGACCTGGAGCAGAAGCAGACGCAGATCCTGTCACGGCTCCTGGACGCGCAGCGCTCGGTCCATCGGCGCGACTTCGATCCCGAGCGCGAGGCGAGGCGAGGCGAGGACGTGGCGCACCCCTCGCCGGGCGCGCTGCCGCGCGAGCTGTTCCGCGAGAACGACCGCCTGCGGCAGGACTTGCTCAAGGCCGACGCCGACCGCGTGCCCGCGCGCTACCGCTCGCTCATCGAGGCCTACCTCCGGGCGCTGAACGGGGCGACGCGGTGAGCCCCGCCCGCGCTCGCGCGGTGCCGAGAGCGCGCGCATGGTGGGGGTCGAGCCTCGCGTTGTCGCTGCTGATCGTGACGGGCGTCGCGTCGGCCCAAAGCCCCGCGCCGACCGCCACGCCGACGCGCCCGGTGCCGCTGCGTGTCGCGGACGACGCGCTCATCCAGTCGGTCACCGTGCCATTCCCGCCGGCCCGCACGCGCGCCATCGAGATGCTGCCGCCAGCATTCGCGCGAAGGCTCCAGCGCGCGTTGGACCTGCGAGCCTCGGGCCTGCCCGACCGCGCGCGTGACACGCTGCTCGTGCTGCTTCGCGAGCGACCCCACCACCCCATCATCGTCACGGAACTCGGCCGCACGCACGTCTTGCGCGAGGACTGGGGGGCGGTGGAGCGGCTCGCGGTCGCCGAGCGCATCGCACAGCGCGATTCGGCGCTGCTGGGCAGCGAGCTGGCCACCGCGTACGAACGGCTCGCGCGACCGCGCGAGGCACTGCGCGTGTCGGTGGCGGCGTGGGCGGCGAACGCCGTGGATGGCCCGTGGGCGTCGGGCGTGTTCTTCCGGCTCGCCCCGGTGGACGCGCGCGCGGCACTCGCGATGCTCGAGGGCGCGTCCACGACTCGCCCGTGGCGATCCGACCTGGCGCTCGGTCTGGCGAGGCTTCACGCGCTCACCGGCCGACCGATCGAGGCCGTGCAGGTGCTCGTGGACGCCGAGAAGCGCTCGGGACGGACCGGGCTCCGGCAGCTCTTCGGCGAGGAGTCGCTGCTCTCGGGACGGGCCGCCGACACCTCCGCTGCGCTCGCCGTGCTCACGAACCTCGCGGCGGACGCGTCGAAACGCCCGGACGAGCGGCTGGCCTCGGGCCGTCGCGCGTGGAACGCCGCGCAGGCCTCCGGCCGCGAGGCCGAATGGGCGCCACGACTGGCGGACGCGCTGCGCGAGGTGCCGGGCGAGCGTTGGGGGCCAGAGTTCCTGCTCGCGGTGGTGCGTTCGCTCCAGCGCACCGGTCACGCGCCGGCCGTGCGTGCGCTCCTCGCCGCGAATCCCGGGCTCGAGGATCGCCTCCCCGAACTGGCGCTCGAGCGGGTACTCGGCGTGGTGCGCGAGGGCGATCCCGCCCGCGCGCTTCCCGTCCTCGACTCGCTCACGCGCGCCTGGCCCGCCGCGCGCTTCATGCTGGCCGAGACGCAGTTCTTCGCCGGCGAGCTGGACTCGGCGCACGCCAACTACGGCCGCGTCGCCGAACATCCCGAGGATCCCGACGCCCCGCTCGCGCTGGACCGGCTCTACCTGCTCGAGGAAGCGCCCCGCTCGCCGCTCCGGGTCAGCTTCGGCCGGCTCGCGTTCGAGCGCTGGCGGGGCGCGCGGGGCAACGCGCTCCGCCTCGCGGACTCGCTGTGGCGGATGCAGGCGCCGCGCGGGGACTTCGCCGCCCGTGCGGGGCTCGAGCTGGCCGCGCTGCGAGTGGAGGAGGGCGACGTGCGGGCGGCGCTCGTGCCGCTGCTCGTCATCGCGGACTCGCTCGCCGAGGACCGGCTGGCGCCGCTCGCGCGCCAGCGCGCGGGTGACGCCTACGCGAGCTTGGGCGACGAGAAGAACGCGCTCGCCCAGTACGAGGAGTGCCTCGCGCGCTATCCTCGTGCGTGGAACTCGGCCGAGGTGCGGCGCCGGGTGGAACGACTGCGAAAGGATCGACGACTGTGACGCGAGCCTCGAGGAGCGCCTGATGAGACCGATTCGCGCAGGCGGCCACCTGCGCCGCGGCGTGCCGCCGCTCCTGGCTCCGGTGGCGGGCGTGCTGGCGCTGGCTGGCGTCGTCGTGGTGGCGTTGCTCGCCGTGGTCACGCTCGGCCTGGCGCTGCTCCTCCCAGGTGGGCGCAAGCGCACGCGCGTGTTCCGCTTTGGCGGCCCGCCGGCGCCCGAGCCTGCACCGACGACGACGCATGCCGCCCACGAAGACGACGCGAGCACCGAAGCGAGTGCGGCCAACGGCCCGGCCGCCGCCGACGCGAACCGGCGCGAGAGGCCGCGCTCCTACGCCGAGGTCGTGGAGCTGTGGCCGCTGCTGTTCGCAGCCGCTCTCCTCGGGCCGGCGGTAGCGCACGCCAAGCTGCTCGTGCCGATGGACGACGCGCAGGCGCAGCACCTCAAGGCGTACGGGCTCACCTACTGGGTGCTGCAGCGGGGACAGAAGTGCGAGTGGCTGCTCAACTACCGCGGCGGATCGTTCCTGCTTCCCGACGACGCCGCGATCGAGCGCGAGGCGAACATCCGCGGCGTCACGTCGCATCCCATCTCCGGCGCCGACGAGGCGAAGATCCGCGCGCTCGTCGCGGACGAGAACATGGAGTCCGTGACGCTCGAGAAGGCGCCGCGCGTGGCCGTGTACATCCCGGCGAACAAGCCGCCCTGGGATGACGCCGTGTCGATGGCGCTCGAGTTCGCCGACATCCCGTACGCGAAGGTGTGGGACGAGGAGGTGCTGAAGGGCGACCTGGCGAAGTACGACTGGCTGCACCTCCATCACGAGGATTTCACGGGTCAACACGGCAAGTTCTGGGCGAGCTACCACCAGTTCCCCTGGTACCAGGAGGAGGAGCGGGTGCAGAAAGCCATGGCGAGCAAGCTGGGCTTCGCCAAGGTGTCGCAGTTGAAGGCCGCGGTGGCGGTATCAATCAAGGACTACGTCGCGCGCGGCGGGTTCATGTTCGGCATGTGCTCGGCCACCGACACCTACGACATCGCGCTCGCCGCGCAAGGTGTCGACATCGCCGACGTCATCTACGACGGCGACCCGCCCGAGGCCGGCGCGCAGAAAAAGCTCGACTTCTCGCGCACGCTCGCATTCCGGGACTTCCGCCTCGAGCTGGACCCCATCCTGTACAAGTTCAGCGACATCGACATGACGCAGGAGGCTGCGCAGCGCGGGCCGAACCAGTTGTTCACGTTGTTCGACTTCAGCGCGAAGAACGATCCCGTCGCCACCATGCTCGTGCAGGATCACGTGAACGCCGTGCCGGAGTTTCTCGGGCAGAGCACGGGGTTCAGGCGCTCGAAGCTCAAGCCCGGCGTCATCGTGCTGGCCGAGGTCGAGGGCACCGACGAGGTGAAGTACCTGCATGGCCAGTTCGGGCAGGGTACGTTCACGTTCCTCGGCGGGCACGATCCCGAGGACTACCAGCACATGGTGGGCGACCCCGAGACCAAGCTCGAGCAGTTCCCCCATTCGCCCGGCTACCGGCTGATCCTCAACAACGTGTTGTTCCCGGCGGCGGAGAAGAAGAAACAGCGGACCTGAGCCCGCACCGAACGCGCGACGCCCCGGGTTCCTTGGCCAGGAGCCCGGGGCGTCTTCGTTTCGTGCGAATGCCTACTTGCGGGTCGTGTCGGCCGGGGCCGTTTCGCCCTTCTTGAGGAAGTGCCGCTTCTCGCGCTCGATCTTGAGCACCGCGGCGTTCGTGACCTTGAACTCGACGCGACGGTTCTTGGCGCGCCCAAGCGACGTCGCGTTGGACGCCACCGGGACCTCGGGACCATAGCCCACCGACGTGAACTTGGAAGCGTCGAGCGTGGGGAACTTCTGCAGCAGGTAGTTGAGCACCGACTTGGCGCGCGCCTCGGACAGCTTCACGTTGCTCACCTTCTTGCCGGTGTTGTCCGTGTGGCCGCCGATCTCGAGCGTGAGCGTCGGGTACTGGAGCAGGATCGACGCCACCTCGTCCAGGAGCGCGAAGCTCTCCGGCTTGATACTCGCCTTGTTGACGTCGAAGTTGATGTTCTGCAGCCGGATCACGCCGGTGTCGAGCAGCTGCGTCTCTTTCTCGCTCACCTCGAACGGGCAGCCCTTCGCGTCCACCGTGAGGCCGGCCGGCGTGTTCGGGCACTCGTCGATCCCGTCCGGCGTGCCGTCGCCGTCGGTGTCCACCGGGCAGCCCTTCGCGTCCACCACGGCGCCCTTCGGCGTGTTCTCACACTGGTCGATGCCGTCGAACACACCGTCGCCGTCCGTGTCCATGGGGCAGCCGCGCGCGTCCACGCGGGCGCCCTTCGCGGTGCTGTCGCAGACATCGATGCCGTCCGCCACGCCATCGCCGTCGGCGTCGAGCGGGCAGCCGTTCTTGTCCACCTTGGCGCCCCTCGGCGTGCCGTCGCACTTGTCGAGGCCGTCGAACACGCCGTCGCCGTCGCTGTCGACCGGGCAACCCTTCGCGTCCACCTTGGCGCCGATCGGCGTGTCGGGGCACTGGTCGAGCCAGTTGCGCACGCCGTCGAGGTCCTGGTCCTTGGACTTGCCGCGGAACGAGAGCTGGAGTCCGGCAGTGACCGCGAGGTGATTCGAGAACGACGTCGCGCCCTTCTCCCGCAGCATGACGTCACGAACCTGGAGCCGGATGGCCATGCGCTCCTGTCCGGGCACGTTCATGATCAGGCCTGCACCGGCGCTCGGGGAGCCACGTCGCGACACCACTGCGATGTCGGGGTCGTGCGACCGGCCGAAACCCAGGCCCGACAGGAGATAGGGCGTGACGCGCTCGGAGGGGTCGCGCAGGCTCCAGCGCAGGTCGAGACCGGTCCAGCTGAACTTGTGGTCCGTCTTGCCGTAGGTGAGGTCGTCACGCTCGGACAGCGAGCCGAGCCACGCGGCCTCGAACGTGAGTCCCGTGGACCAGCGGTAGCCCAGCGAACCGAGCGCGAGTCCCGCGGGCGTGATCCGGTCGCGAGCGTCGTAGTGCGCGAGGCCCGCGCCACCGGACACCTCGACGGCATGCCCGGCCACCTGCGCACGGGCGGAGGGCGCGACGAGCGCGACCGCGAGGATGAGCGACGGCAGCCACTTCGAGCGGGACATTGGTAGCGAACCTCCTGAGATCCCGGTGCGGTCGGAGAAGCGCGCCAAGGGCGCGCGCCGCGGGGCAAGAAGCCCGGCAAGGCGCAGTGAAAGCGGCCCACGGCATGCGGATAGCCGGTAAGTGGTAGCATCGGGCTTCCGGCAGGTCAAAGCGAGTGCCGGGCCCACCGGACGCCTCCGCAGCGCCGCTCGGGCCCGTGCCGGACGCTCGCCTGGCATCCTGTGGAGCTCCCGATGGACACCGCCACCCGCGCTGCATTGATTGCCCGCTACAAGGCGGGCTACGACGAGGTCGTGGCGGCATTGGACGGCTTCCCGCCCGCCAAGCTCACGGCGCGGCCGTTCGAAGGGAAGTGGAGCGCGGCCGAGATCGTCCACCACCTGGCGGACAGCGAGACGCAGAGCGCGATCCGTCTGCGTAAGCTGCTCGCCGAGGCGCACCCCGTGATCCAGGGTTACGACCAGGACACCTGGGCGCGGCTGCTGCATTACCAGGAGCGACCGATCGCGCCATCGCTGCTCGCGTTTCGTTCCGCGCGGGAGACCACCACGCAGCTGCTCGAGCACATGTCCGAGGCCGACTGGCGGCGGCTCGGCTGGCACAGCGAGGCCGGCAGCTACCACAGCGAGCGATGGCTCGAGATCTACGCCACGCACGCGCACGGGCACGCCGAGCAGATCCGGCGCCTCAAGGCGGCGCTCGCGTCGTGATCTGGCGCTGCCGCGACGTCACGTACGACCTCGCGGACCGCCCGCTGGTGATGGGCATCGTGAACGTGACGCCGGACTCGTTCTCGGACGGCGGCCGCTACCTGGATCCCGGCGCCGCCCTGGCGCGCTGCCACGAACTTCTCTCCGAGGGCGCCGATGTGCTGGACCTGGGCGGAGAGAGCACGCGCCCCGGTTCGCCCGACGTGCCCGCCGACGAGCAGTGGCGCCGGCTGGAGCCGGTGCTCCAGGCTTTGCGCGCGTCGCGACCGGACGCCGTGGTCTCCGTCGACACACGCTCGGCCGAGGTGGCACGCCGCGCCGTCGCGCTGGGCGCGAAGGTCGTGAACGACGTGAGCGCGCTCTCGGATCCAGGGATGGGCGAGGTGGTGGCCGGCGCTGGCGCTGGCCTCGTGCTCATGCACATGCGCGGCACGCCCGAGACCATGCAGCAGGACACGGTCTACGACGACGTCTCGGCCGAGGTCACGGCGTTCCTGCGCACCCGCATGGCACGCGCCGTGGCGGCCGGCGTGGCGCGCGAGGCGATCGCCCTGGACCCGGGCATCGGCTTCGGCAAGTCGGCGGCCGGCTCGCTCGAGCTGCTCGCACGCCTCCCCGAGCTGGCCGCACTCGACCGCCCCGTGCTCGTGGGTGCCTCGCGGAAGAGCTTTCTCGCCCGCCTGACCGGTGACGACGGCCCGCCGCAGGACCGCATCGCCGCCAGTCTCGCAGCGGCCTCCATCGCCGTGTTCGAGGGCGCGCACGTCCTTCGCGTGCACGACGTGGCCGCCACGGTTCGAGTCGCCCGGATCGCCGCTGCCGCCCGACGCGCGCGACGCACCATCGCGTAGCGCGCACGCCATCTGATAACGTTTACGAGCCATGACTCCCGTCCACTCGTTCTGGCTCCTGGACGTCCTCGACATCCTCATCGTCGCCGCGCTGTTCTACCGGCTGCTGTCGCTGGTGAAGGGCACGCGGTCGGCGCAGATGATCGTCGGACTGCTCGTGATCGCGCTCATCGGGCTCGTGGCCAACTATTTCGACCTGCTCGCCGTGCGCTGGATCGTGTCGAGCCTGAAGACCGTCTGGCTCATCGTGTTCGTGATCCTGTTCCAGCCCGAACTCCGACACGCGCTGGCGCAGTTCGGACGCACGCGCTATTTCCGCTCGTTCTTGCGCGGCGAGAACTACGGGGTCCTCGGCGAGGTCGTGCGCGCGGTGGAGAGCCTGGCGCAGCGCCGCCACGGCGGCCTGATCGTGATGGAGCGTAACGTGGGCCTGCGCAACTTCGTCGAGACCGGCTCGCGCCTGGACGCCAAGGTCTCGGCCGAGCTCTTGGTGACGCTGTTCAGCCCCGGTTCGCCGCTCCACGACGGCGCCGTGATCCTGCGCGAGGACACCATCGTGGCGGCGTCGTGCATCCTGCCGCTGTCGAGCAATCCGCTCACCGCCGTGTCGCTGGGCACGCGCCATCGCGCCGCCCTCGGACTCTCCGAGGAGACCGACGCCGCCGTGATCGTGGTGAGCGAGCAGACCGGCGACATCTCGGTGGCGCATCGCGGCGTGCTCTACTCGCGACTGGACGAGGGCCGGCTGCGCTCGGAGTTGTCGCGCATCTTCCGCATCCGCCCGCAGGACGAGCCGGAGCCGCCCGTGGCGACGGCCGAGCCCGCCGCGGAAGCGACGCCGAAGGCCGCGGGCTGAGCGCGCCGGGCGGCCCGCGCCCCGCTCCGGCGAGGGGAGCCGCGATGCCGGCCCGTGTGACCGGATGGGCGCTCAAGCGCCTGCTCGACTGCGAGCGGCGGCTGTGGCGCTCGGAGCATGCGCGCGGCTCGGACGCCCCGCGAGGCGATCACGGCGACGTGCTCGGCGAGAAGAGCCGCACGCTCGAGGACCAGGTGGCGGCGACGCTGCCCGATCTCGTCGGTCCGGTGTGGGCGCCGGGGGTGCCGTTCGCAGACGCGGGCGCCGAGACCGCGCGCCTGCTGCACGAGACCACGCACGCCATCCGCCGGCCGGTGCTGATGTCGGCGGATGGCGGCTCGAGCGCCACGCCCGCGTTCCTGCTGCGCGAGGGCGCCGCGGTGGTCGTCCGCGACGTCCGGCTCGCGCATCATCCCGAACGCTCGCGCGACAGTCGCGTGCGCTCCTCGTTCGCCGGCTGGCTCGTTCGCGAGATCACGGGTCTCCACGTGACGCGGCTCGAGATCGTGAACGGCCTGGGCGAGATCGTGGAGCTGGAGCCGTTGCGAGACGGCGAACTCCAGAGCCTGGTGGAGCGCGCGCGGGAGCTGCTCGGTGACTCGAGCGAGCCCGACCTCCTGCTCGCGCATTCCCACTGCCAAGATTGCGAGCACTACGCCCACTGTTGGGACCGGGCCGAGGCGGAGCGCCGCATCGAGGTGGCGCCCTCGGTGACACGCGCACGCGCGCGACTGCTGCATGACGAAGGCATCCGTACGTTCGACGAGCTGGCGGCGCGGACCCCCGACAGTTTCCGGCATCGTGATCTGCGCGCCAACGCGTTCCTGCTGCAGGCCGAGGCGCGCGCCTGGTCCACGTCGCGTCCCGTGTGGCTCAAAGCCCCCGATCTGCCGCGCGGACGCACGCCGGTGTGGTTCGACGTGGAAGCGGATTCCGATGGCCTGCGCGCGCCCGTGCCGGTCTACCTGTGGGGACTGGCGGTGGAACAGCCCGAGCCGCGATTCGAGCCGCTGCTCGCCGAACTCACACCCGAGGGCGACCGCGAGGCGTGGGCGCGATTCGTGGCGCGCGCGCTCGAGGTCTTCGACGACCATCCCGAAGCTGTGTGGGTGCACTGGCACGACGCCGAACCCATGTGGCTCGACCGCTATATCACGCGACTCGGCGCGCCCGCCGCGTTCGTGCAGCGCATCCGTGCACCGGGTGCGTGCTTCGACCTCCACCGCGCGCTCGACCGCGCGGTGCGCCTGCCGCTTCGCTCGACGTCGATCAAGTTCGTGGCACGCTGGCTCGGCTTCAAGTGGTCGAACCCCGATGCCGACGCGGCGTGGTCCACGGCGCAGGCGCATCGCGCGCGTGAGACCCGCGACCCCGTCGAGCGCGCGCGCCTGCTCGCTCAGGTGGCGAGCTACAATGCCGACGACCTGTGGGCCATGCGCGTGGTGTGGAATTGGCTGCAGGAGCAGGCGCGCGCGCAAGGCTCATGATCCGCGCGAATCGGGCCACCGTCGACGGGCCGTCGCCGCTTCATGCCGGCGCGCGCGCGTGCTTGACAGCCCTCGGGGCCGTTCCTAGTGTCGCCCGTCCGCCGGTGCCCCGTTTGGGCCGGTGATTCCTTTCGGCGGCGTCGCTCCGCAAGCCGGGTCAGCCCCGTTTCGCCGCCCCCACGGATCGCCAGGGTAGCTCAGTGGTAGAGCAGGGGACTCATAAGCCCTTGGTCGGGAGTTCAACTCTCCCCCCTGGCACCAAGCGCGTATTCAGTTTCGTGCCGCCGACGGCAGCCGATCCCGGCGCGAATCGCCAGGCCACCGGCCGGAGGCCGCTCAAGCCCTCCGGCCATCTCGGAGAGCCCATGACACCACCACGTGGACGAGAGTTCCGGCCGCGCCTGCGCCGCCTGGAGCCGATGCTGCGTCGCGCGTTTCGCGGGCCCTGCCGCCTGCCAGCCGGCTCCACGCTGCTCGTGGCGGTGAGCGGCGGCGCGGACTCCACGGCGCTGCTGGTGACGCTCGCGTCACTGGCGCCCGAGTTCGGGCTCGAGCTTCGTGCCGCGCATCTCCACCACGGGCTCCGCGGACGCGAGGCCGACGCCGACCTGCGCTTCGTCACCGATCTCTGCGATCGCTTCCGCATCCCAGTGACGGCGGCGCAGTGGGATTGCGCCGCGCGGATGCGCCGCCGCGGGCTCTCCGGCGAGGGCGGGCTCCGCACGCTCCGGCGCGGGTGGCTGACGCGAGTCGCGCGCGTGGACCACGCCGTCGCGATCGCCACCGCCCACACCGCCGATGATCAGCTGGAGACGCTGCTCATGCGGCTCGCGCGCGGCACGGGTCTCACCGGTGCCGCGGGCATGCGAGCGCGGCGAGGAGCGTGGATCAAGCCGATGCTCGGCGTGACACGCGCGGAGATCGAGGCGGACCTGCGCGCGCACGCGCTCTCCTGGCGCGAGGACTCGAGCAACGCGGGCTCGCGAAACCTGCGAAACCGCATCCGGCATGTCGCCGTGCCGGCGCTCCTCGACGCGCTGGAGATCGCGACGGCGGCGCCCGCCGCGCGTCGTGCCGGGCTCGCACGCCGCGCTGGCGAGCTGGCGGAAGAGCTCGCCCATGCCGAGGCACTCCTCGCCCGCGCCGCCGCTCGCGCGCTCGAGCGGGCGTGGCGCCCCGACGGAGCACGGCGGGCGCTCGACGCGAGCCTCGTCGCCAGGCTACCGCGCCTCATCCGGATGCTCTCGATCCGGCGTGCTTGGCGACTTGCCGCCGGTGACATGGCGCAGGGCCTCACACGCCGGCATACGAGTGCCATCGAGTCCATCATCCGATCTGGCGCCCGAGGCACGAACGCACGCGCAAGCGCCACTCTGCCGGGCGGTTGGGCGCTCCGGGCGGAACACGGACTGCTGCGATTTGCACCACCTGGCCACGAGGTTACGGCGCTTCGGCATACCACGCGGCGCGTTGGCTCGCCCGATGCTAGACTACATGGTGGCCGCAGTCGTGCTCGACGTGGTTCCACGAGCGGTCGCGCGAAGCCGCGCCGCTCGTCACGGGCCACCGCCTGACGACCAGCCGCCGGGGCACCGGCGGCACTTTTGGAGAGTTCATGCCGGACCCCCGACCTGCCGTCACGGCCGAGCCCGCCATCCGAGTGTTGTTCACGTCAGCCCAGATCCAGGAGCGTGTGCGCGACATGGGGTTGGAGCTGGCGCGCGAGCTCTCGGGTAGGTCGCCGCTGTTCGTCGGAGTCTTGAAGGGCGCGTGCATGTTCCAGATGGACCTGGCGCGCGCGACGCCGCTCGACATCGAGATGGACTTCCTGGCGGTGGCGTCGTATGGGGCCGGTACGACGTCCAGCGGGAACGTCCAGCTCATCATGGACTTGAGGACCGACATCCGCGGTCGCCACGTCGTCCTGTGTGAAGGAGTCGTGGATTCGGGCCGAAGCGTGAAGTTCATCCTCGATCTCCTGGAATCCCGCGGCGCCGCCAGCATCCAAGTCGCCACCCTCCTCGACAAGGTCCCGTGCCGGAAGATCCCGGTGCCGGTGCGATGGAAGGGCTGGTCGATCGGGGACGAGTTCGTAATCGGATACGGGATGGACGCGGCCGAGCGTTACCGCAATCTGCCCTACGTGGGCGTACTCGAGGAGGCGTAGCAGGTGAACTTCTTCAACAAGGACGGTGACGACGACCGCCGCGACCGCAACCCGGGGCGGGGCGAGAAGGGCGGCGGGCGCGGCTCGCAACTGCCTTCGCCTCCCGGCCGGCCGTTCCGCACCATGGCGTTCTGGGCGCTCGTGCTGCTGTTGGCACTCGTCGCCTACCGCATGTACGCGGGCAACCTGCTCACGACGCAGCGGATCGACATCCCGTACACGCGCTTCGTCCAGGAACTCGAGCGCGGCAACATCGATCGCGCGACGTTCGTGGAGGAGACGCGCACCGTGCTGGGCGAGCTGCGCACCGAGGCCACCGAGAACATCGGCGGCCGCTCGGTGAACATCAAGACGTTCAAGACGAACTTCCTCGGCGACGGCGCGATGCTCGCGGACAAGACGCGCCAGGCGAATCCAAACGCACAGATCACCGTGCAGGCACCGGGCATCAACTGGCTCTCGGTGCTGTTCACGTGGCTGCCACTGCTGCTGTTCCTCGTGGCGTGGATGTTCATGCTGCGCCAGATGCAGAGCGGCGGTTCTGCCGCGATGCGGTTCGGCAAGAGCAAGGCGCGCGTGCTCATGGAGTCGCAGACGCGCGTCACGTTCAAGGACGTCGCCGGCTGCGACGAGGCGAAGCAGGAGCTGCAGGAGGTCATCGAGTTCCTGAAGGAACCGCAGAAGTTCCAGCGATTGGGCGGCCGCATCCCGAAGGGCGCGCTGTTGCTCGGGCCCCCCGGTTCGGGCAAGACGCTGCTCGCGAAAGCCGTCGCAGGCGAGGCGGGTGTGCCGTTCTTCAGCATGTCGGGTTCGGACTTCGTGGAGATGTTCGTCGGTGTTGGAGCTTCCGTGACTGGCGACACGCCGGTGCTGGTGCGTCACGACGGCCGCACGCGGCTCGTGCCGATCGGCAAGTTCGTGGACGATTTCTACGCCGGCGCAGCCGCCGACTTCCCGGTGCGCGTCGAGGGCCTGCAGACGCTCGGGTTCGAGGAACTCGATTCCAAGTTCAAGGGCTCGTCGAAGACGTTCGTGCAGGGCAGCGCGTGGAAGCGGGCCGCGGCGGTCTACCGTCATCGCGTCGACGAGATCCACGAGATCCACTATCTGGGCGGCGTGCTGCGCACCACGGGTGACCACAGCGTGTTCGTGCGTACGCACGATGGCATCAAGGCCGTCGAGGCGCGCGCGCTCAAGCCCGGCGACGTCCTGGTGCAGCTACCGCTCAAGGTTCGTGGTGAGTATTCACCCGAGTACGGCACGCCTCACTCGACCCGTGCACATGCTTTCGCCGAGCCGCCGTCACGGCCGCGCTTGCGCGTGCACGATGACGTGTCGGCCGCCGAGGAGGCCCATGCGTTCGTCCTCGCGAACGCGGGACAGATGTCTCAGGCCGTGATCGCCGATCAAGTGGGCGTCTCGCAGATGACGGTGAGCAATTGGCAGCGCGGCGTGCATCTCCCGCGGGCGCTCGCGCACGCCCCTGTGGACCTGCCTGAGGAGGTCGAGCTGACCCCCGGGCTCTTGAAGCTGTTCGGCTACTACACGGCCGAGGGCCGTGAGAACGGTTACCTGGAGTTCACGTTCGGCACCCACGAGGACGCCCTGCACGCGGATGTCACCTTGCTCCTGCGCGAGAGCTTCGGGGTCGAGGCGCGTCTCGTGCACACCGCTGACCACAGCACGAAGGTGCTCGTGCATTCCGCGCCGCTCGGTCGGTTCTTCGCGCGGCACTGCGGCACCGGAAGTCATGAGAAGCACATTCCAGAGCTGCTCTGGGACCTTCCGCGCTCGTATTTCGAGGCGTACCTCACCGGCTACGCGCTGGGCGATGGGTACGTCACCCGTGAGGGCAAGCTGAGCGTCACGTCCGTGAGCCATGGCTTGATCCGCGAGCTCACGTGGCTGTGTGCGCTGCACGGCATCCCCGCGGGCGTGCGCGAGATGAACATGCCCGCCGGACGAATCCTCAAGGGTCGCCCGCTTCCGGCGACGCGTGCATGGAATCTGATCGTCGGCAAGACCAGCCATTGGCTGGTGCGGGACCGCGAGCGCCAGGGCAAGCGCGCGATCGTGCGACGCATCGAGGTGAAGCCGTACGAGGGGTACGTCTACGACCTGTGCGGCTGCGAGAACGAAGCATTCTTCGGCGGCGAGAAGCCGGTACTCCTGCACAATAGCCGCGTCCGTGACCTGTTCGAGCAGGGCAAGCGTAACGCGCCGTGCATCGTGTTCATCGACGAGATCGACGCGGTCGGCCGGCATCGCGGCGCCGGCTTGGGCGGCGGACACGACGAGCGCGAGCAGACGCTGAACCAGCTGCTGGTGGAGATGGACGGCTTCGAATCGAACGAGGGCGTCATCATCGTGGCGGCCACGAACCGCCCCGACGTGCTCGACCCGGCGCTGCTGCGTCCCGGCCGTTTCGACCGGCAGATCGTCGTGGACTGGCCCGACGTGCGCGGGCGCGAGGGCATCCTCAAGGTGCACACGCGCAAGATCCCGCTCGCCGACGACGTGGACCTGAAACAGATCGCGAGAGAGACGCCCGGCATGTCCGGCGCGGACCTCGCCAACATCGTCAACGAGGCGGCGCTGCTCGCGGCGAGGCGGAACAAGAAGAAGGTCGGGAACCGCGACTTCTCCGACGCCAAGGATAAAGTCACGCTCGGCCTCGAGCGCCGCAGCCTGGTCATGACCGACGCGGAGCGGAAGACCACCGCGTACCACGAAGCGGGTCACGCGCTGGTCGCGTGGCTGCTGCCCGGCTCGGACCCCGTCACCAAGATCACGATCATCCCGCGCGGGCGCGCGCTGGGCGTGACGGCGTACGCCCCCACCGAGGAGCGGCACAACCACTCGAAGAAGCAGCTCGAGGACCGGCTGTGTCACGCCATGGGCGGCCGCGCCGCGGAGCTGCTCGTGTTCGAGCACCTCACCACCGGCGCCGCGGGCGACCTGGAGCAGGCCACTGCGATCGCGCGCAGCATGGTCACGCGTTTCGGCATGAGCGAGAAGCTGGGCCCGCTCACGTTCGGCAAGCGAGAGGACATGATCTTCCTCGGCAAGGAGATCACGAGCTCCAAGGACTACAGCGACCAGACCGCACTGATCATCGACTCCGAGGTGCGCGGCATCATCGAGCGCGCGCACGAGCAGGCGCTGCGACTGCTGCGCGAGAACATGGACAAGCTGCATCTGCTCGCCTCGACGTTGCTCGAGCGCGAGACGATCGACGGTGACCAGATGAACCGCCTGCTGCACGGCGAGAGCCTGGGACCATTGCCTCCGCCGTACGACAGCGGTGACACGACACCCACCGCCTCGGCGCCCGTGACGAAGCCCGAGGAGGGTGGCCCGGCCGCGGGCTACGGAGAGCCCAGCCCCCGCCCGGCCTGACGCCCCCCCGAAGCTCCGAGCAGCCCGGCGAGCCTGCTCGCCGGGCTGCTTCGCTTCGCGCCGGTGGTCGAAAGTGCGGCGTTGGTGTGGCCTGCTTCACGGAAATGTGGAATCGCGGAGACAAATGAAACCTTCCGGCTGGCTCGCGCGTCCTACCGAGTGCCATCCCTAGAGCGAGGTGGCGAACGCGGAGCCGACCCGAGAGACGGCTTCGCGACGAACCGAGAAGGCAGGCAGCGGGAAGGCAAGGCCCGCCGCCACAAAAGAGCGCCCGGCCTCACCTCCAGCCGGGCGCTTCGCCTTTTCTGCCGCTGCGACTCCACCCCTGCGCGCGTCTTCGTGCGACCGAGTCGGGCGTGGTCGTGTTCGCGCTAGCGTTGCGGCGCGGTGACGGGCTCGACCTCGAGCAACACCTGCTCGGAGTTCCGCAGCACGGCGAGCGGCATACGCGTGCCCACGGCCTGGCCGGAGAGCAACCGGTGCAGGTCGTCCACGCCTGCGACCGGCTGGCCCGCGAGCGAGACCACGATGTCGCCTTCGCGAAGGCCGGTGCGTTCGGCGGGACTGCCGCGCTCGACGGATAGCACGAGCACGCCGGACTCGCGTTCGAGCCCGTGGCGGCGCACCAGCGGGCGGCGCAGGTGCGCGTTCTGCCCCGCCACGCCGATCCAACCGCGCACGATGTGGCCGTCGCGGATCAGGCTCGTGGCCACGAACTTCGCCAGGTCCACGGCGATCGCGAAGCAGATGCCCTGGGCGGGCAGGATCATCGCGGTGTTGACGCCGATCACCTCGCCGCGCGAGTTGACGAGCGGGCCGCCCGAGTTGCCCGGGTTGAGCGACGCGTCCGTCTGGATGACGTCGTCGATCAACCGGCCCGACTGCGCGCGCAGCGAGCGACCGAGCGCCGAGACGACGCCGGTCGTGACCGTGGCGTGGAAGCCGAACGGGTTGCCGATGGCGATGGCCACCTGGCCCACCCGCACCTTGGAGGACTCGCCGAGGCGGGCCGCAGGCACGGCGTCGGCCGACAGGCGGACCACGGCGAGGTCGGTGTCGGGGTCGTCACCCACCAGCGTCGCGGGCGCGCGCCGGCCATCGGCCAGAACAGCGGTGAGGCTCGAAGCACCATTCACGACGTGGCTGTTGGTGAGCGCGAAGCCGTCGGTCGTGAACACGAACCCGGAGCCTGCACCGCCACTTCGGCGACCACGATGCTCGACCTCGATCTTCACGACGGACGGCGATACCTGTTCGACGGCGCCGACCACGGCTTCAGAATAGGCGTCGAGCAGTGGACCATCGTCCACGCTCGGCACGGCCGGCGCGGGAAACGCGGGCTCTGCCTCACCCGCGACCAGACGGAGCTCGGGCTGCATGCAACCTCCTCACGGCCGTGATCAGAAGGCCCTGGGTCTCACCCGCGCGGGACGGACCCGGCGCGGGGTCTTCACCGAGGCCGGACGGCCTCCGGGACTGGTTTGGACGCGCGAAGGCTGGCGCGGGATTCAACTGACCGTGGCGCGGTCACCCGTTCGCGAACGTTTCGCCGCGTGCCGCCTTGTTCACCAGCAACGCACACGGTTCGAACCGGGGCCCCTTCTCAGCACGGAGCGCGTGCAGACGGTCCACGATCATCGGTAGGCCCATGGTGTCCGCGTGGCGCAGAACACCGCCTCGATAGGGCGGGAAGCCGGCGCCGAAGATCATGGCGAGGTCCACCTGCTCGGGTCCGGCCACGATGTTCTCCTCCACGCAGCGCGCGGCCTCGTTGATCATGGCGAGCACCATGCGCTCGGAGAGCGTGTCCACGGACTGCGGCCGGCGCACGTGCGACAGCCCCAGCAGCGCACGCACGCTGCGATCCGGCGTGCGCTGCTTCCCCTGGTGGCGATAGAAGCCGCGACCGCTCTTCTTGCCGAACCGGCCCGCGGCCATGAGCTGCTCGAGCACGGGCGACGGCTGGATGCGCTCGGGGAACGCGGCCGCGAGCACGCCGGCCACCTTGTGGGCGACGTCGATGCCCACCTCGTCCACCACCTCGAACGGTCCCATGGGCATGCCGAAGCGGCGCATCGCGGCATCGAGGTCGGGTACGGCGTAGCCGTCCTCGAGCATGTACAGCGCCTCGCGCAGGTACGGCATGAGCACGCGGTTCACCACGAACCCGGGCGAGTCCCTGACCACGACCGGTGTCTTGCCGAGCCGGCGGGCCAGCGCGACTGCCGTGACGAGCGCAGCGTCCGAGGTGCGCTCGCCGCGGACGACCTCGAGCAGCGGCATGCGGTGGACGGGATTGAAGAAGTGGAAACCCACGAACCGATCGGGATGCAGCAGGCCGGCGGCGAGCGAATTGATGCTCAGGCTGCTCGTGTTCGAGGCGAGCAGCGTACCCCCCGGCACGCGCACCTCGAGCTCGGCGAACACGCGGCGTTTGACGTCGAGGTCCTCGACGACGGCCTCGAGCGCGAAGTCGGCGTGCGCCATGCCCGTCAAGTCGAGCGTGGGCAGCACGCGTGCCATCTGCGCGTCCACCTCGCGCGGCGCGACACGGCGCTTGCGATTGCGCTCGTCGATGACGCCGCGGATCACCTGGAGCCCCTTCTGCAGCGCCTCGGGCTTGATCTCTCGCATGCGCACGGTGATCCCCTGGCGCGCGGCCAGCTCGGCGATGCCGGCGCCCATCACACCCGCGCCCACGAGCGCCATGTGCTCGACCCTTGCGGGCTTGACCCCCGGATCGGCCACCACGTTCGAACGCTTGGCGTCCTCCGAGAGCCGAAAGATGCGAACGAGGTTCTTGCACACGTCGCCCACGACCAGCGGCGCCACGGCGTCGGCCTCGGCGGCCAGCCCCTCGGCCACCGAGCGGCTGTACGTGCGCTCGAGTACGCCGATCGCGGCGAGCGGCGCGGGGTACATGCCTTGCGTCCGCGCGAGCACGTTCTTCTTCGCCTGCGAGAACACCGTGGCGCGCCCGGGCGCGGTGGTGTCGAGCAGCCAGTTCATGAACCCCTTCGGCCGGTAACGGTCGCGGCGCTTCCTCGGCGGCCGTTGCGACACGGCCGCGAGATGACGCTCGGCGGATTCCACCAGCCAAGCGGCCGGCACCGCGCGCGCGATCAAGCCCAGCTTCTCGGCGCGGCGCGCGTCGAGCGAGCGCCCGGTGAGGATCAGGTCGAGTGCCGCGGGCAGGCCGATCAGCCGGGGCAGCCGCGTCGTTCCGCCCCAGGCGGGGAAGATCCCGAGCAATGTCTCGGGCAACCCGATCTGAGTGCGCGACTCCTCGCTCGCGATCCGGGAGTCACAGGCGAGCGCCAGCTCGGTGCCACCGCCCAGGCACACGCCATCGATCGCCGCCACGGTGGGACACGGCAGCGACGCGAGCCGCTGGTACGCGGCCTGGCCGCGCCGCACCAGCGTGTGTACCTGATCGGCGTCGGTGATGCTGCCGATCGCGTCGATGTCGGCACCGGCGATGAAGCTCCCCGGCTTGCCCGAGAGCACGATCAGTCCGCGGGGCGGCGCCCCCTCGAGATCGCTGAGTGTGGATTCGAGCGACGCGATGGCGTCGGCATCCAGCACGTTCAGCTTGCGCGCGGCGTGGTCCATGACCAGGTGCGCGAGTCCGCCGTCACGGCGTTCGACGCGGAACACGGGCATCATGCGCGCTCCAGCACGAACGCGGCGCCCTGGCCACCGCCCACGCACAACGAGGCGAGCCCGAGGCGCGCGCCGCGGCGCTTCATCTCGTGGAGCGTGGTGAGCAGCAGCCGCGCGCCGGAGACACCCACCGGGTGACCGAGCGCGATGGCGCCGCCGTTCACGTTCAACCGGTCCTCGGGGATCTCTCCCAGCAGCCGGTCGAGCCCGAGCTCGTCACGGCAGAACTTCTCGGACTTGGCCGCTTCGATGCAGGCGAGCACCTGCGCGGCGAATGCCTCGTTGATCTCGAACAGTTCGATCTCGGTGAGCGAGACCTGCGCTTTGGCCAGCGCCTTCACCATGGCGAACACGGGCCCCAGGCCCATGCGTTGCGGCGACAGCCCGGCGAACGCGAACGCGCGCACGCGGCCGAGCGGCGGCGTGGGCCAGCCATTCGCCGTTTCGTCGTCGCCCACGAGCAGCGCGGCGGCCCCGTCGGTGATCTGGCAGCTGTTGCCCACCGTGACGCTGCCATTCTTCCGATCGAAATACGGCGCGAGCTTCGCGAGCGCTTCAAACGTCTGGCCCTCGCGCGGGCCCACGTCGTCACGCACGGCGATGTAGCCGGGTGCCGGGTACACCGGCACGATCTCCTCGCGCAGCTTCTCCCGCGCCGCCAGCGCGCGTTGGTGGCTGTGGAGCGCGTACTCGTCCTGGCGTTCCCGCGTGATGCGGAATTCGCGCGCCAGGACCTCGGCGGTCTGGCCCATGTTGAGGCCGCACACGAGATCGGTGAGTCCTTCGGCCAGCGCGATGCGCGGCGTAAGCAGGCGCGGGCGGAACTGCATCGCGACGCCCAGCTTCGCGAGCGGCGTCTTCGCGCGCATGAGTCTCTCGAGGAAGTCCGAGTACTCGAAGCTGAACTGGAGCGGGATCTGGCTCATGGACTCCATGCCACCCGCCATCACCAGCTTGGCGTCGCCGGAGCCGATGCGATGACAGGCGTTCGCGACCGCTTCCATGCCCGAGGCGCAGTTGCGGTGCACGGTCACCGCCGGCACGCGCTCGGGTACACCGGCGCGTAGCGCCACCACGCGCGACGAATTCGCGGCCTCGCTCGGCATGGCGCAGTGGCCGAACACCACCTCGTCGAGCCGCTCGGGATCGAGATCGCTGCGGGCGATCACCTCGGCCGCCGCGATGCGCCCGAGCTCGTAGCTCGGAATGCGCTTGAACACGCTGCCCGCCTTGGCGAACGGCGTGCGCACCCCTGCCAGGATCCAGCCGCTCGGAAACGCCATCAGCGGGGCAGTTTCTCCAGCAGGGCCCGTGCCTCCGCCTGGTAGCGCGCGTCGAGCGCGCTGCTCGTGGGTTGCAGTTCGAGCGCCTTCTCCAGTTCGCGGCGCGCTTCCGCGGGTCGCCGGAGCTCCTTGAGCAGACGTCCATACTCGACGTGATGGTTCACGTACGCGGGCTCCAGTTCGACGGCCTTCTGGAACGCGCGCTCGGCGTTCTCGTGCGAGGCTCCCTTTGGCACGCCGCCGAGCACGGCGTTCGCCGCCATCCGTTCCATCGCGTTCAGGCTCGCGACGCGCATGTTCCACACGGCCAGCACGTGCCACGCACGGCCGCTGCCCGGGTCGAGCGCTAGCGCGCGATCCGCCTCGGACTTGATCTCCTTGGAGAGCGCGAGACGCGTACGCGGGCCCTCGCGAAGCGCCTGTCGGCCGAGCGCCACCGCCAGCCACACGTGCGGCGCCGCGCTGTCGGGAGCCAGTCGCACCGCGTCACGCGCGTGCTTCACGGCCTCGGCCCACATGAGTCGTTGGGCGTCGCCCTTCTGGGTCTCGCCGAGTTCGGATTCCGCGCGCGACAGCCGGCATGCCGCGAGCGCGAGCGTGGGCGCGGCCTTCACGGCTTCCGCGTAGGCCGTGCGCGCGTCAGCGAGGCGGCCCGCGGCATAGTGCTGATCGCCCGCCGCGATCCCTTCCTCGGGCGTGCTGGCCCGCCCGGCCGGGGCCCATGCAAGGAACAGGGCGATCGCGATCGCCGCCAAGCGACGCGCGGCAGAGAGCGGAGCGCTTCGGGCGAGCGCCCGTGTCGTGTGCATGGCCTTCCTCCCTGCGCGCGGCACGTCATGCGCCGCACGACCCGGCACCTTGCGCCGGCGCGTTCGGCCTTGTCAACCGCGCACACGATGCAACACGAGCCTCCCGACAGCACGCGCGTTCGAAGCGCGGCGCGCGCGGCTTGGCTTGCGGTTGGGGCGGTGCTAACAATTGCGTGTTCCAGCGCCGTGGGCCCCCGGAGGCCCCCGTAAGGCCGCGCACGGAGGGGCCATGCCGAAGACGCTCATCAGCATCTTTCTGGATTCGGTGGCGCAGCATCGCAAGCCCGCGCTGTTCATGCGCCGCGTCGCCGACGTCGCGGGCAAGGGCCGCTGGGAATCGCTGTCCTCGGAGCGCTCGCGCGCCGACGTGGAGAGCCTCGCGCTGGGGCTGGCGGCGCTGGGCGTGCGTCGCGGTGACCGGGTCGCACTCCTGTCCGAGAACCGCTACGAGTGGGCGATCACCGACCTCGCCACGCTCGGTCAGGGCGCGGTCACGGTGCCCATCTACCCCACGCTCACTGCGCCGCAGTGCCGCTACATCCTCGACAATGCCGAGGCGCGCGTCATCGTGCTGTCGAACACGGCGCAACTCGAGAAGCTGCTCGGCGTCGTGGATTCGCTGCCGCGGCTCGCGACGATCGTGGTCATGGACCCGCCGCCCGCGGCCCGCGATCCGCGCGTGCGCGCCTGGAGCGCGGTGCACGCCGACGGTGAACGGCGCCGCGCCGCCGACCCGAACGGCTTCAGGGCGCTCGCCGACGCGACGCGCCCGAGCGACCTCGCCACCATCATCTATACGTCGGGCACGACGGGCGAGCCCAAGGGCGTCATGCTCACGCACGACAACATCGCTTCCAACGTGGAGGCGTGCCTCAAGGTCGTGGAACTCCGGCCCACCGACAGCTGCCTGTCGTTCCTGCCGCTGTGCCACATCTTCGAGCGCATGGCCGGTCTCTACGCCATGATCGCGGCCGGCGCCACGATCGCCTACGCGCGCAGCGTGGACACCGTGGCCGCCGACGCGCAGGAGGTGCGACCCACGATCCTGACCGGCGTGCCGCGCTTCTACGAGAAGGTCTTCGCTCGTGTGATGGAGAACGCCGCGACGCAGCCGCCGCTTCGGCGGGCCATCTTCGGTTGGGGCGTGGGCGTCGGGCGCAAGACGGCGCAACTTCGCTTCCAGGGCAAGACCGCCGGCCTGTTGCTCGGGTTCTCGGCCCTGCTGGCGGATCGCCTGGTGGGCGCGAAGGTTCGCGAGCGGGTCGGCGGGCGCATTCGCTTCTGCATCTCGGGTGGCGCCCCGCTCGGCGCCAAGGTGATGGAGTTCTTCTTCGCGATCGGCATCCCGATCATCGAGGGTTATGGCCTCACCGAGACCTCGCCCGTCATTTGCCTCAACGTGCCGGGCCGCGAGCGTCCGGGCGCCGTGGGTCCACCCATCCCCGGCACGCAGGTGAGCTTCGGCCCCGAGGGCGAGATCCTCGCGCGCGGGCCAGGCATCATGCAGGGCTACTTCCGGAACGATGAGGCGACGCGCATGGCGCTCCGCGACGGCTGGTTCCACACCGGCGACGTCGGGCACCTGGACGAAGAGGGCTTCCTGCGTATCACCGACCGGCTGAAAGACCTGCTCGTCACCGCGGGCGGCAAGAAGGTGGCGCCGCAGCCGCTCGAGGGAAAGCTCAAGATGTCGCGCTGGGTGAGCGAGGCGGTCATGCTCGGCGATCAGCGTCCGTTCTGCGTGGCGCTGATCGTGCCGAACTTCGCGAATCTCGAGGCGGAGGCCAAGGCGCGCGGCTGGCCGGCCGGCACGCGGCGTGAACTGCTGCAGTCGCCCGGCGCGCGCGCACTTTACCAGAGCGTCGTGGACGAACTGAACGACGGACTCGCCCCGTTCGAGACCATCAAGAAGTTCGAGTTGCTCGAACGCGAACTCAACGCCGACGCCGGGGAACTCACCCCCACGCTCAAGGTGCGGCGAAAGATCGTGTCGCAGACGTTCGCCTACTTGATCGAAGGCATGTACACCGGCGCGCCGACCGCGCCGGCGAGCTGATCCTCACGCGATCCCTCTCGGGAGGAATCCATGAACAGTACTCGCAGGGCGTGGGCCCTGGCGCTGGCCCTCGGCCTGGCGCAGGCGGCCGCGCAGGGCGCCGGCTACGGCGTCTATGAGCAGGGCGCCGCGGCGCTGGGCATGGGCGGCGCGCACGTGGCCTCGGTGCATGACGCCACCGCCCAGTTCTACAACCCCGCGGCGTTGCCGCGGCTCGAAGGAACGCAGCTCTCGCTCGGCGGCACGTGGCTCTCCACGCGCACGAGCTTCGCCGGCGTGGATCCGTTCCCGGGCTACGCCACCACCGAGGCCATGGTCAATGGCAGCTTCTTCCCGCCCGCGGTGTATTGGACGAGCCACCTGGGTTCGAGCCTCGCGTACGGCCTCGGCGTGAACGCGCCGTTCGGGCTCGGGGTCGAGTGGGAGAACCCGCTGCAATTCTCCGGACGCGAGCGTGTCACGAAGGCGACGCTCGAGACGCTGAACGGTTCCGCGAGCCTCGCGTGGGCGCCCACCGAGACGTGGAGCCTCGCGGCCGGAGCGAACGTGCTCTATGCACGCGTCGAGCTCAACAACATCGGCACGTTCATCACCGACGGCGGCCAGCCGGTGAACGTCTTGCGCGCGCAGCTCAAGTCGGATTTCAAGCCGGGCGTTGGCTTCCACGGCGCGTTGCTCGGCCAGCCGTGGACGAACTGGAAGCTCGGCGTCAGTTATCGTTCGCGCGTCAAGGTCAAGGTGGACGATGGCAAGGCCACGTTCACGCAGATCCCGACCGGCGACGCCGCGCTCGACGCCACGATCGCGGCCGGCAAGCCCGCAAACCAGAAGGTCACCACCGAGCTGGTGTTCCCGGCGATGTTCTCGGTCGGGCTGGCGTGGGAGCCCACGCCGGAATGGACGTACGCGATCGACGGCATCTTCACCGGCTGGTCGGCGTTCGAGAAGCTGCCGCTCCACTTCGCGTCCGACCCGTCGCTCGACCGCGACGTCATCGAGCACTACGACGACACCTACGCCGTGCGCGTCGGCGCCGAACACCGGCTCCAGCACTACACCTACCGGCTGGGCTACTACTTCGACCCCGCCGCGGCGCCCGTGGAGTCCGTGACGCCACTGCTGCCCGACGCCAGCCGGCATGGCGCGACCGTCGGCCTGGGACTGGTTCGCGGCAAGTGGACGATCGACGCCTACAACTTGTTCCTGTTCGTGGAGAAGCGCTCGACCGAGTTGCGCGAGCGAGACGGCTTCGACGGCGTGTACAAATCCTACGTCAACGCACTCGGCGCGTCCCTGACCTACCACTGGTGAGCGGAGGAACGACCATGCACACCTCCATGCGCTTCCGCCTCGGGCTCGTGCTCGCGCTCGCCTTGGCGCTCGCCGGCTGCCAGGGACCGTGCTCGAAGATCGAGTCCATCACAGCGCCCCCGCTCGCGTCGGGCGGCGCGGACTTCACGACGTACGTCGCCGCGGGCACGAGCATCTCCGCTGGCTGGCAGTCCGGCGGGCTCGTGGATCGCCACCAGGTCCGCTCGTTCCCCGCGCTGTTCGCGCGCCAGATCGGCAAGACCGTGCAGACCGATGGCAAGGGCTCGTTCACGCTGCCGGTGTACGACCGCGACGGCTTCCCGCAGCTCCTGCACATCGTGAGCTACTCGCCACTCATCATCACGAACACGGGCCGCACGACCGGCAACCCCTTGAACATGTCGCAGCCTGGCGCCTATCACAACATGGCCGTGCCGTTCGCGATCGCGTTCGACTTCGTCGACGAGTCGTTCTACTACAACGCGAACGTGCATCCTGCGGTCGCGATCCCGCTATTCGACAACATCGTGCGCCACGCTGGCACGATCGCGGCGAGCGCGCTGTCACGCGCACCCACGTTCATGACCTGGGAGTATGGAAGTAACGAGGTGCTGGGACCCACATCGGGTGGCGCGCCGGCGGCCACGAACACAGGCGAGACCTACGCCGCCATCCTGGACGCCTCGCTCAATACCATCCATGGCACCTCGCCGAGCACCAAGATCGCGGTGTTCAACGTGCCCGACGTGACGAGCGTGCCGCTCGTGACGACGTTGTCGCCGTTCACGGTGAGCGTCACGACGGGCCAGCCAGTGCCGCTCGTGGGTGCGACCGGCGAGCTGCTGCAGGGCGACTTCGTGCTGCTCACTGCGAGCACGCTGATCGCCACGACCGGGACCGGCATCCCCGTGGGTGGCTACAACTACCTGAACCCGTCGGTGCCGAGCAATGGCCAGCCGCTGCCCGAGAACCTGATCCTGCGCGGCTCCGAGGCCGCGACGACGCGAACCGAGGTCGCCGAGATGAATGCCGCGGTCGCCGCGCAGGTGGCGGCGAGGCCCTATGTCGCGCTCGTGGACCTGAACGCCCTCTTGAACGACATCAGCGCGAACGGCCTGAACATCGGAGGCACGCTCTACACGACCGATTACATCACGGGCGGGCTCTTCAGCCTGGACGGTGTCCATCCGAACGACCTCGCGCACGCGGTGATCTGCAACGCGCTCATCGACGCGGTGAACGCACGCTTCACGGCCGGGGTCCATCGCGTGAACCCGCTCGACTGGGCGACACCCAGCTCGTCTTCGCTCCGCCCCGCGTACCCCGACGGCCGCGCGCTGCCCGTACGAATCGACGGTCTCGAGGAACGACTGCCTCGGGCGGTGCCGGAGTTCGTGCACTTCTGAGTCGCGAGCGGCCGCGACCTACTTCGGGTTCGCGGCCGCCTCGGCGGCCTTCGCGGCCTTGATCATGCCGGCGATGCGCGTGAACCAGCCGGACAGGCGATCGTAGTAGCCTGGCGTCTGTTCGAGGTCCGTGTGGCGGCCGTTTGGGACGGTCCAGCGATCGATGCGCGACAGGCTGCGCCGCACGACCTCCTGCGTGACCGCGGACGGCCACACGTCGTCCTTGCCCGCGAGCGCCACATGCAACGGCACCAGCAGCCACGCGACCGCCGTGATCGGCTCGTCCGACGTCTCGACCAGGAAGCGGTGGCGTTCAGGAGCGCCCGGGACCTGTGCGAGGCCGCTCGAGCGCAGCAGCTCCGGGAGCGTGCGGAACAGTCCCTCGCATGCCACGGCGTCGGCGTTCGTTCGGTCGCGGGCCGCAACCGCGACCGCGACCGCGCCTCCCAGGCCCTGGCCCCAGGCGAATACCGGCCGATCGCCCGCGCGCTGACGCGCGAATCGCAGCGCCCCCTCGGCGTCGTTCACCCAGCGCGACGCATACGCGAGCTGGAGGAGTGAGTCGACCGCGCCGGGCCCGGCGGGTCCGAAGTCACGGTAGTCGAACGTCATCACCGAGAACCCGCGGGCGACGAACTCGCCCACCACGGGCAACAGGTCGCCCATGCTGCCGGTCTCGCGGTCGAACAGCACCAGGATCGGGCTCTCTGGACGGCCTTCGAACCACCAGCCGTTCAAGTCTGCACCGTCGCGCGACGACTGGAACGACAGCGCCGACCACTCGAGCCCGAGCGAGCGAGGCTGCGCCGAGTACTTGTCCGAAGGCGACACGGCGGCCGCCGGAGCGACGGCCAGCGCCACCAGGGCGGCGAGCCATGCGAGGGGGCGGGGACGCCTCACGTCACCCCCAGCCGGGGCCACAGTTCCTCTCGCACCAATGCCAGCGGGATCGTGCCGCTGGCGAGGAGCGCCGCATGGAAGTCGTGCAGGTGGAAGCGTGCGCCCAGCTTTCGCTGGGCTTCCGAGCGCAGCTCGAGGATCTGGAGCTTTCCGACCAGGTAGCTCATGGGTTGCGTGGGCGTCATGCAATACCGCCGCACCTCGGCGGTGGCGACGTGCTGGTCGAGCATGACCTCCTCGACCATGTACTCGATGGCCTGCTCCGGCGTCATGCGGCCGGAGTGGAGGCCCATGTCCACGACGACGCGGCAGGCGCGGAACAGCAGGTCGCGCAGCTGGAACAGGCGCGTGAGCGGGTCCGCGGTGAAGTAGCCCTGCTCCCACATCAGCTCTTCGCAATACAGCGCCCAGCCCTCCATGAACACGTCGCTGTGCATGATGCGGCGCAGGCGCGTGGCCGCGCGATTCGAATGGGTGAGCTGCAGGTGGTGCCCCGGGTAGCCCTCGTGCAGCGCGATGATCGGCAGCGCCGGCGTGCAGTGGGCGCCGAGCTGCGCGGCCTGTTCCGCCTTGGAGCGCCGGATGTCGATCGGGGTCACGTAGAACACGCCCGTCGTGTCGGCATCGAACGGCGCGGGTGCCTGGTAGGCCGCGTACGGCAGCATCCCCCGCTCGAACACCGGTGTATCGAGGATCTCGAGGCGCTCCCCGATCGGGATCGGCGCGATGCGGCGCTCGGCCACGAACCGGCGCGCGCGGTCCATCTCGGCGACGTACGCCTCGCGCAGCCAGTTCGCCTCCGGCGTCCGCTCGCGGCCCTGCTCGATGAGCTCGCGCCAGTGGCTGTCCGGGTCGTGGCGGCGTGCCTCGTCGTCGAGCAGCACCTGCGCGTGCGCGACATGCTCCCGCCCCACCTTCTCCAGTTCGGCGCACGTGTACGGCACCATGTGCTCGCGTTCGAGCTTGTAGTTGATCCATCGCTCGCCGATCGCGAACGTGCCGCCCGCCTTGGGCTTGAGCTCCTTCTCCATCCACTCGTGGAAGTGGAGGAAGCCGGAGCGCGCGCGGTTGCCCGCGTGTTCGAGGCGCTCGGCCTCGCCGGGGAACTGGCGCAGGAGCGTGCGCACGACTTCGTCCACGAACGTGGGACCGTGCGCGGCCATGTCGAGGCTCGATTCCAAGAGCTGTGGCGGAACCTGCTTCAGGTTCGGGCGAACGGACTCGAGGTATTCCGGGATCGCCATGAGCCGCGCGACCGCCGCCTCCTTGCGCTCGTCGAGCGGTGCGAACGAGCGCGCGAGCAGCAGGTGCACGGCATTGAACGCCCGGTCCAGGTAGAGCCCGGGGTTCTTCTGCGGCACCTTCACCTCGTCGACGTCGGCCTTGAGCGCCGCGATGCGCGAGCGCAGGAGCGCGAAGTCGACTCGAGGTTCCAGCGGCAGTTCGTCCCACGGCACCGACGCCACGAGCCGTTGGTCGAGATCCCGCAGCCACGCCGCGCGAGCCTTGAGGCCGTCGGGCGAGTCGTCGGGCAGCAGGTGGTCGTAGTCGTGGATGCCGGACTCGGTGGCGGCCACGGTGTGGTGCTTCATGAAGAGTTCCACGAACTCCTCACTGAGCGCCGTGAACGTGCGGATGGTCTCGATCATGCGGACGGGAACCTGGGCCGGCGGAAGGGCGGCATGCGTGGGGCA
>JAHFBX010000001.1:0-420 GCA_023249815.1 Candidatus Eiseniibacteriota bacterium | reverse complement strand
CCGGCTTGACTACTGAACGGGGCCCGGGGACGAGAAAGGAGGGGCGGGCCCCGTGCTCCGCGGCCCGTCCCCCTCGGAACCTTCGTTCAGAGCCGCGAGACGTTCGCCGCTTGTTTCCCCTTTGGGCCCGTGACGAGGTCGAACTCGACACGTTCGCCCTCGGCCAGCGAACGGAAACCGTCCGATCCGATGGCCGAGAAGTGCACGAACACGTCCTCGCCGGCATCGGACGCGATGAAGCCGAAGCCCTTGGCATCGTTGAACCACTTCACCGAGCCCTGCACGCGACCTTCGGAGGGCCCGACCGGTTCCGACGAGCGCGGCGACCGCGTTCCGCCCGGAGCGCGTCCGCCTCCGTGACCACCGCCGCCGCCGGCTCCGCGGCCGCCACCGCCACCAGCCCCGCGACCGCCGCCCGGC
>JAHFBX010000343.1 GCA_023249815.1 Candidatus Eiseniibacteriota bacterium | reverse complement strand
CGCTCGAGATGGGCTACGCCTTCGACCTGGCCGCCGAGCGGAAGCTGCTCAGCGACCGCCGCGTGAGCGACCGCGAGCGCGAGTACTCGGCCGAGATCCGGCTCCGCAACCGCAAGAAGGTGGACGCGACGATCGTGGTCGAGGAGCCGGTGGGCGGTGACGTCGAGGTGCTCAAGTCCTCGCTCCCCGCGACGCGCACGGACGCGAACGTGATCCGCTTCACCGTTCCGGTGGCGAGCGGCAAGGAGGTCGTGCTCACCTACACGGCGCGGCAGCGCTGGTAGACGGGCGGCCGCCTGCGACACGGCCGCCTCGTGTAGGTCAACGCCGGCGCGCCACGACGCGGTAGGCGCGCGCCCAGCGATGCGTCGGAAGGCGCCGAAGCACGAGGTTCGCCGCGTGGACGACATCGTTCACGGCACCGCCGAAGTGGGGCAGCGCGCGCGCGTCGAAGCCCAGCCGCTCGAGGCGCGCGGCCAGGTCGCGGCCGTCGAACAGCTGCTCCAGGACGTAGCCCCACTCGGGCTCGCGCGGGCAAGTGCCGGGTACGTACGCCTGCGTGGGGGCCGGTCCGCCCGCCAGATGCGAGGTCACGGCCGCCACGATCTGCGCGCGATCCATGCCCGAGGTCACGCGCGCCAGCGCGGCGACGCGCCCGGCGTCGAGTTGTGGGAACGACTGGCGCAGAACGCGTTCGCGACGACTCACCATGGGCTCGGGAATGACGTGGTCGCCGAACGGACCTTCCGGGCCCAACTCGAATCGCCGCCACAGCTCGAGCGTTGTGGCCCGGATGCGGGAGTTCGCGCCGTTGTTGCCGTCGGAGATGACGACGTGGCCGCCGGGTCGTAGCACGCGTGCGCATTCCGCGAGAAACGCATCCACGTCGTAGTAGTGCGAGATGGCCTCGATCGAGAGTACGACATCGGTGCTCGCGTTTCGGATGGGCAGATGGCTCGCGTCGCCGCGTAGGCCGAACACGCGCCCGACGAGGAACGGGAACCAAGCGGCGTTCACGCGCGCGTGTGACTCCGCCATGGGCGTGTGCACTTCCACGGCGCACACGTGCCGGGCGCCCCAGCAGCCGACAAGGTTCGAGACCATCCCAAAGCCCGAGCCTGCGTCCACAACCACCTTGTCGCGCACGCCGCCGATCAGATCGAAGAGCTGGCGCTTGGCACGCACCCAGGTGCGCAGGCGACGATCGTCGAGAAGCTCGCCGTTGTATTGATGGAACCACGGGTCGACACCTTCCGGCGTGCGGGACAGCGCCAGGCGGGCGGCGTGCACGAACTCGGCCGGAGCCGGAACGCCGGGAGGGACGGTGGTCTCAGTCATGCAGGGCATGTTCGCGCAAGTAGGGAGGCATGTCCCACGAGTAGCAGGGCGCTTCGGTGCCGCAGAACAGCAGGTCCAAGCGCAGAAGCTCGAGGCTGAATCGTACAAATTCCTCGACGGTCACGCGCTTCCCGGTCGCGGAATCGCGCGGCACCGCGCTCAAGAATGCGCTGATCGTCTGCACGTGGGCCGCGGTCGCGAACCGGCCGCTCGCACTGCCGCTCGTTCGCACCGCTCGGTGCCTCACGCGAACTTTTCCGCCAGCTTCTCCACAGTGGTGGACTTGCGCAGCGTCGTGGGCTGGCTGAGAGCCTTCTCGAGTCTCGCTCCGGACACCGTGCTTGTGCCGATCGTACGCGTCGAGCGCCAGTAGAGCTCCCGATCGTGGATCCCGAAGGTCTCGATGTCGGTGGCGAGCGCCTGCACCTGCCGCGCCGAGGCCGCCGTGGGTTTCGCGGCCAGGAACCCGATGTACAGCGTCGAGCCCGGCGCTGGCGCGGCGAATGCGCGATGGCCCACGATCGCGGCGAGCTCACCGGGCGTGCGCAGGAACGTCGCGACTGCGTACCCGAGCGAGCGCTCGAGGTGGGCCGCGATCTTCTGCTCGAGTGATCGCGGCGCGCCGCTCGCGCGGAACACGACGTTCCCGCTGGCGATGAACGTGGTGACGTCGTCGAACCCGAGCGCTTCGAACAGCCGCTGCAGGCGCTTCATCTCGACGGTGTGGCCGCCGACATTGATGGCGCGGAGCAGGGCGACGTAGCGAGGCATGCCGCGGATCCTGCCGGACGTGGCGGCGCCGCTCAAGCGTCTCCGCCGCACCGGTCGGCCCGGTCGCCCCCGGCATCGCGGTCGGCAGTCCGGGGCACGCGAACACCGTTGAGGGCCCGACAAGCACGCCCTATGCTGATCGGCACCCGAGCACGTGCTCCGATCCCGGATCCGTCCCCAGGACACCGCAGCCACCAGCTGTCCCAACGACGGAGGTCGCCGATGCGCCAGACCCCGCAGCAGATCGTGATCATGCTCATGCTGTGTGCCTCGGTCGCCTCCGGACAACTCATGAGCCCGCCGAAGTCCACGACCGGCGGCACCGCGCCGCCCCGCATGGCGGCCCCCGCCGCGATCAAGGCCGTGGTCGTCCGATCCTGGGGTGCGGGATCGGAGCCGCCGCTGGTCTGGGACCATCTCACCGCGAACTGGTCCTCGTACGGCTCGATCCCGTTGTACATCGACGCCACGAGCCTGCATGCCGTCAGTTCCGTGACGCTCGCGGATCTTGAGGCCAGCGGAGCCGACGTCGTCATCGTGAGTGATCCCGCCGGAGGACTTAATCAGTGGAGCGCGGCGGACGTCGAGGCGCTCAGAAGCTATGCGAACCAGGGTCATCCGCTGATCGGAACCTACATCATGTTTCAATGGTGCTCGATCGACAACCGTGCGCTGGCGTCGCTGTGGGGGCTTCGATCCGACCTCGACTACAACATGGGGGAGATCCCGTCGACCGCTCCGGCCGGCATCCTGGCGCCTGCGAGCTGCCTGTTCGATCGGATCGTGGATCCGCTGGACCATGGCGGCTATCCGCAGGTCTGTGTGCCGAGCGACCTGAGCTGGGACGCCTCGGACCTGGCCGGCGCGAGTTTCTTCGCGCGCTCCACGGACAGCCGCGTCGTCGTCACGAGCTACCAGAACGGGCTGCTTCACTCGAGCTACATCTCGTCCATGCCGGAGTACCAGCCCGGGGATGCGTTCGACGCGACGCAGTTCCTGTACAACGCGATCACGTGCAATTTCCATGTGACGCCCGCGAAGCGATCCACTTGGAGCCGGGTCAAGTCGCTCTACCGCTAGAAAGAAACAGTGTCGGCGGCCGTCTGGGTTCGCTCAGGCGGCCGCTTCCACTTGGACCTTGAGCCCGAGCTGCTCAAGGCGGCGAACGAGGCGGTTGGCGACCTTCGTGCGGT
>JAHFBX010000342.1 GCA_023249815.1 Candidatus Eiseniibacteriota bacterium | reverse complement strand
CGTGTACACGAACACCTCCTCCTGGTGGAGCGCCGTGCGGAGGTAGTCCATGTACTCGGCGTCTTCGGCCTCGTTCTGCCAGCCCGCGATCTGCGTGACGAACCCGCCGAGCTGGCGGTCGATCTCCTCGTCGACGCGTCCGCCCTGCTTGTAGACGTAGTGCGCCGCGACGCCGGTCTCGGCGGTGCGGTGCATCTCCCAGGTGCGGATCTGCACCTCGACCATCTCGCCGCTCTCGGTGAGCACCGTGGTGTGGAGCGACTGGTAGAGGTTGCTCTTCGGCGTCGCGATATAATCCTTGAAGCGCTCGGGCACGGGGCTGAACTCGTCGTGCACCACGCCGAGCGCGCGGTAACAGTCGTTGCGCGAGTGGGTGACGATGCGCAGCCCGAACAAATCGTAAATCTCCTCGAGCGGCCGGCCGGACTGCATCTTCGTGTAGATCGAGAAGAAGTGCTTCGGCCGTCCGAACACCTCGGCCTTCAAGCCCGTGGCCTTGAGCGCCTCGCGCAGGCGCTCGCTCATGGTGGCGAGGAACGCCTCGCGCTCCTGGCGTCGGGCCTGGATGCGCTGGGCGAGCTCCTGGTAGGCCTGCGGGTCCAGCACCTTGAGGCTTCGATCCTCGAGCTCGCGCTTGATACCGGCCATGCCGAGCCGGTGCGCGAGCGGCGCGTAGATGTCGCGCGTCTCCTCCGCGATGCGGCGCGCGCGATCGCCCTTCAGGTACTCGATCGTGCGCATGTTGTGCAGGCGGTCCGCGAGCTTGATGAAGATGACGCGCAGGTCGCGGGACATCGACAGCAGCATCTTGCGGAAGTTCTCGGCCTGCGCCGCCTCGCGACTGTCGAAGTGCAGGCTCGAGAGCTTCGTGACGCCCTCGACGAGCGACGCGACCTCGCGCCCGAACTGCTTCTCGACGTCCGCGATCCCGATCGCCGTGTCCTCCACGACGTCGTGGAGCAGCGCGGCGCACGCGAGCGTCGTGTCGAGCCGCGTCTCCAGGAGGTCCAAGAGGATCCGGCACACCTCGACGACGTGCGTGAGATAGGGCTGGCCCGAGTCGCGGCGCTGCTCGCCGTGTGCCTGCCCGGCGAAGTCGAAGCACGCGCCGAGCCGGTCGCGGTCCACGCGTGGCGCCTTCTCGGCCACGGCGCTCATGAGCGCGGCCCGGAGCTCGGGATGCGGACGCCCCGCCGACATGCGCTCGGCTTCGCTCAGGGGGTGCGGACACCTTTCAGCTTGAGCTGCACCCGCGCCTCCCCCGACCACTCGTTCCGCGTCGGGACGAACGCGAGGTCGGCGCGTCCAGCGCGCGCCAGCGCGCGGGCGCGATCGCCCATGCCGAAGCCGATCGCCTCCACCTCGCCGCTGTCGTCACGCGCCCGCAGCCGCAGGTGCTTGCCGCCGCCCACCTCCTGCACGTGCTCGACGCGGGCGTCGCTCATGCGATAGAGCGGCTCGGGGTTGTCGAGCCCGTGCGGCGCCAGGCGCTCGAGCCACTCGACCAGGTCCATGTCGCACTCGCTGGCGCGCAGGTCCGCGTCGAGTTCGAGCCGCTGCACGAACTGGTCGGGACGGTACTGCTCGCGCACCAGGCGCTCGAGCCGCTCGCGCAGCTCGGGCAGGCGCTCGCGCCGCACCGAGAGGCCGGCCGCGAACGCGTGCCCGCCATGCGCCAGCAGCAGGTCGCTGCAGCCGTCCAAGAGCCGCGTCAGGTCCAGCCCTGGCAGGCTCCGGCCGGAGCCGCGGCCGCGCTCGCCGTCGATCGCGACCAGGACGGTGGGGCGCTGGAAGCGCTCGACCAGGCGTGAGGCGACGATGCCGATGACGCCGGGGTGCCAGGTGTCGGACCACAGCAGGATGGAGCTGCAGTCCGGGTACGGCACCTCGAGTTCCACCTTGCGCACGGCTTCGAGCAGCACCTGCTCATCGTGCTTGCGGCGCTTCAAGTTGTCCTCCTCGAGGCTGCGCGCGATGGTCTCGGCCTCGTCCTGGTCGCGCGCGAGCAACAGACGCAGTCCCTGCTCGGCGTTGCCCATGCGGCCCGCCGCGTTGATGCGCGGCGCCAGCACGAACGCGACGTGCCCGCTCGTGATCCGCTTGCCGGCCAGCGACGAGACCCCGATCAGCGCGCGCAGCCCCAGGCGCGCCTCCTGGTTCAGGCGATCCAGTCCGAGGCGCGCGAGGACGCGGTTCTCGCCCACGAGCGGCACCACGTCGGCGATCGTGCCGAGGGCCACCGCGTCCAGGTAGCGGCGCGCGCGATCCAGGCCACCGCGGCCGCGCAGCAGCCGCTCGACCAGCTTGAACGTGACGCCCACGCCGGCCAGTGACTTGAACGGATAGCCGCAGCCGGGCCGCAGCGGGTTCACGATCGCGACGGCGTCCGGGAGTTGGGCGGGCGGCTCGTGGTGGTCGGTGATGACGGTGTCGATGCCGAGCGAACGCGCGTGCGCCACCGCCTCCACGGCGGTGATGCCGCAGTCCACGGTTACGACCAGCGAACAGCCGCGGCGCTGCGCCTCGTCGATGGCCTCGGTGGTGAGCCCGTAGCCGTCCCGGATGCGGTGCGGGATCCGGTACTCGACCTTGGCCGAGAGCTCCTCGAGCGCGCTGTAGAGGAGGAACGTGGAGGTGATGCCATCCACGTCGTAGTCGCCGTGGACGAAGATACGCTCGCCCCGGTCGATCGCGGCCAGAATGCGCTCGGCCGCCGGCTCCAGGTCCAGCATGCGCCCCGGCTCGTGCAGGTCCTCGAGCACCGGGTCCAGGAACCGCCGGGCGTCCTGTTCGCGCACGATGCCGCGGTTGACCAGCGCGTGGCCCAGCGCGAGCGGGGCGCCGAGTGTCCGTGCCAGTCCCGCGGCGGCATCCGGGGAATGGTTCGGATGCAGCACCCACTGCGGTGAGGCCGTGACCGTCGGCGGCATTCGCGAACCCCGGCGAGAGCTTGCAGGGAAAGGCTGGGACTGGGATTCGACTGTACTGGCGTGGTCCGGCGCACGGCAAGCCGGGAGGCGTTTCGTGTCGCGTCGTCGAGCCCTGATTCAGCGTTTCGTGCCCGCGATGCGCGCGCGCAACACCTCGACGCGTCCGTCGCGGGCGCCCGGAAGCGCCGCGGCCCGCGCGAGCGCCAGCTCGGCGCCGCGGAGGTCCCCCATGCGCGCGCGGGTGTCGGCGACGCCGAGCCAACCTTCATAGAATGTGGGCGCGGCGACGACCGCGCGCTCGAACGCCTCGCGCGCGAGCGGCACATCGCCCACCGCGATCGCCGCGCGACCGAGCTCCCACGCGAGCCCGCCGTCCTC
>JAHFBX010000341.1 GCA_023249815.1 Candidatus Eiseniibacteriota bacterium | reverse complement strand
CCGTATGCCTTGTACTCCTTCCAGCCGCTGCCGGTGAGATAGCCGCGTACCACGCACTCGATGTCGATGCGCTCGGCTCGCCGCACGAGCTGCGCGCGGCCCGCGAGCCGCGCCGCGTGCTCGCGAAACGGCGACGGGAACGTGGCGGGATCGTCGCTCACCAGGTGATGTGGTGAGGCCGCCGGCAACGAGCGCATCCAGAACGCCGAGATCAGCGACAGGATGGCGCCCTTGCCCGGGATGGGTGTCGGGAGCACGGAGTCGTAGGCCGAGAGCCGGTCACTCGCCACGATGACGAAATGCTCGGGGCCGGCGTGGAACACGGTGCGGACTTTGCCGCGACGGAAGACCCTGGCACCCGGGACTTCGGGTTCGGTGACGGCGTTCGCGGCCTCGAGCAGCCGCGGGTCCAGCACGATCGGGGCGATCTCATTCATGTCGCGTCCTCCTGCCGCCTCTCGGGACGGCCGTTCAGGATTGGGCAGTGACGGAACTTCCTCGGGTCGAAGCGGGGTTGTCGCCGGCGGATTCGGACGGCCCGCGCGCCGGCACCAACTCAAAACGCGAGCCGAGATAGGCCGGGAGCTCGGCCAGTCCGGACACCGCCAGTGTTTCGGCGCCAGCATAGTCCCCGAACGGGTCCACGAGCACGAAGTGCATGCCCGCCGCTTGGGCGCCCGCCTCGTCCACGCAGCGGATGTCGCCAACGTACACCGTGCGCGCGGCCGGGAGCCCGAGCTTCTCGAGCGCGATCCCGAACACGCGCGGATCGGGCTTCTCGACGCCGACCAACTGCGAATCCACGACGAACTCGAGCCCGTCGCGCACGCCGAACGTGGTGAGGTGGAGCTCCGCTCGACCGTCCGAGTTGCTCACGCAGGCCGCGCGCACGCCGAGTGCGGCGAGCGCGTCCAGCGCATGGCGCGCGCCCTCCATCGGACGCGCCCACAGGAACGAGGGCGGAACCTGCCGGAGCCGGATGCGTTCGAGCGCCTCCTCCAGCACCGGATGACGGCAGCCCACCGCCTCGAGCATGCCGGAGAAGTAGGCGTGCGTCGGCCCCACCGAGCCGAGCGGCGGATGCGAGCCGGTCGCCGGCGTGCGTGGCGCCCGACCGGCCAGCGAGTCGTAGCGCCGGCGACCCTGCACCTCCGCGCGGCGCACGTCGTCCGCGCTCGCGGGAACACCCAGCTCCGCGAGCATGTCGCTCAGCCATTCGAAGTCGAGCCGCACGAGCGTGCCCCCGGCGTCGAACACGACGGCCTCGATGCGCGGACGCGTCGCCGCGGACGCCGCGACCCAGATCTGTTCATCCATCCCGGGCCACCTCGGTCTCGTGCGACTGAAGACCCGCGCCCTCACCGAAGCAGAGCCGGCGGCCGGCGAGACGCCAGGCTTCGGTGAGGAACCGGCGCACGGCCCACGGGTAGAGCGCGTGCTCGGCCTCGTGCACGCGCTCCTCGAGGGACTCGCGTGATTCCCCGGCCCGCACGTCCACGGCGGCCTGCGCCACGATGGGCCCGCTGTCGAGGGCGTCCTCCACGAGGTGGACGGTGCAGCCCGTGATGGCCACGCCGTGCCGCCACGCCTGGCCGATGGCGTCGAGGCCCGGGAACGCGGGCAGCAGCGACGGGTGCACGTTCAGCATGCGGCCCGCGAATGGCGCGAGCAGCGTGGTGTGCAGCCGGCGCATGAACCCGGCGAGCAGCACCACGTCCACCTGCCGTTCGCGGAGCACGTCGAGCCAGGGGCGCTCGTCCTCGAGTCGCGAGCGGAAGCGGCCCACCGGTGGGGTGATCGATTCGACACCGCGCCGGCGAGCGCGATCCATCACCGGCGCGTCGGGTCGATCGCAGAGCAGCACCACGAGCGAGCCGCCGAGGACGTCACGGGCGGCGGCCGCGGCCAGCGCCTCGAAGTTGGATCCATTGCCGGAGGCGAACACGGCGAGGCGGGCGGGGCGCGCGAGCACGCCGCAATCTATCGTGACCCCATGGCTGCGGCAACCGCGCGTGGCGGCTTGTTCGGCGAGCGTGAAGCGCGGTCCGGTGCGCAGCCGCGAGCCGGACCCGAACGCGCTCCACTGCCTCCCGCCCGCGCGCTGCGCCCTTCCTCCCATCAGAAGTAGCGCGATGCCCCGGCGGCGCCCGCCGCGGTCGGGCGCATCGTGGTCGCGCGGAACGGTTCGCCCGTCCGCCAATCGAGCCGACGGATCCCGCGCTCCGAGAGCTCGTACCAGAGCGTCCCTTCGAGGTCGGTGCGCTCCAACACCGCACCCGTCGCCGCGAGGCGCGACAGCGCACCGGGATGAGGGTGACCGTACGGATTGCGAGCGCCGCAGGAGACCGCGACGCGCCGAGGTCGCAGCGCGGCCAGGGGTATGGCGCCGCTCGAGGAACCCGAACCGTGATGCCCCGCCTTGAACAACGCCGGCCGGGGTGTTGCGCGAAGCGCGGCCTCCACGACGCTGTCCGCATCCGCGGTAAGCAGGACCCTGGCTTCGCCCTCGCCCACTTCGAGCACGAGCGAGGCGGCATTGTCGCCGCGACTCGCGATTCCGCGATCGGCGTCGAAAGCGCGCGGTGGCCACAGCACGCGAACGAGCGGCGGGCCGGCGAGCGTGTCGCCTCGCGCCAGCGACCGGAGACCGAACCGTGCGCAGGTGCCAGGCACCCCCGGCTGTGGAGCCGCGCCGCACCATTCCCCCACGGGAATGCCGCGGCGGAGTGCCGCCATGCCACCCGTGTGGTCCCCATCGTCGTGCGTGACGAGCACGCGTTCCAGTTCGCGCACGCCCGCCCAACGCAGGAACGGAAGCAGCGCCCCCTCGCCCGCGTCCCAGCGCGGCGAGCGTGGCCCGGCGTCCACGAGCCACCAGCCGCGCGCGGTTCCCACCGCCACGGCGTCGCCCTGCCCCACGTCGAGCACGACGACCCACCAGTGACCGGGGGGTGGACGAAGCGGAGGTGAGGCGAGCAGCGCGAGCGCGGTGACGCCGAGTGCGGTGACGCCCGAAACACGCGCAACCGCGCGCCAGGACGATTCGCGCATGCGGTGATCGAGTGCCCGCGGCGAATCGAGTCCCGCCGCGAGCAGGGCTGAGGCGAGCGCCGCCGACAGTGCGGGCCATGGCGAAGCGCCCGTCGCGAGCAGCGCTCCCGGCCACAGCCCGAGCCCACCGACCACGGCATGGAGCGCGGCGGCGAGTGACTCGCCCGCGGCGAACCACGTGACACCGGCCCCGCTCAGCACGGCATCGAACGCGGCTCCCAGCGCGGCCGCCGCGAGCAGGCCTTCGGAGAGCGGAACGGCGATCAG
>JAHFBX010000069.1 GCA_023249815.1 Candidatus Eiseniibacteriota bacterium | reverse complement strand
TGATCGTCATCGATCCGCGCAAGGTGGGCCTGGCGCAGATCGCCGACCTGCACCTGCCCATCACGCCCGGCGCCAACGTGGCGATGTTCCACTCGATGGCGGCGGTGATCATCGAGGAGGGGCTCGAGAACCGTGAGTTCATCGCCCAGCGCACGGAAGGCTTCGCGGAGTACGCCGAGTTCCTTAAGGGTTACACGCCCGAGAAGGCCGTGACGATGACCGGCGTGCCGCCGGAACTCGTGCGCGCGGCGGCGCGCATGTATGCCACGGGCAGCCCGAGCATCTCGTTCCATGGCCTGGGGCTCACCGAGAACGTGCAGGGCACCGAGGGCATCATCGCGCTCTCGAACCTGGCGCTGCTCACGGGCAACGTCGGCAAGCCCGGCACGGGCATCAATCCGCTGCGCGGCCAGAACAACGTGCAGGGCTCGGCGCACATGGGGAGCGACCCCAACTACTTCACCGGCTACACGCCGATCTCGAACGCCGAGGTGCGCGCGAAGGTGGAGGCGTTCTACGGCGTGAAGCTGCCCAAGGAGCGCGGGCTCGATGCAGTGCAGATCGTGGAGGCGGCCGAGGCCGGCAAGCTCGACGTGTTGTGGGCGATCGGCTACGACATCATGCAGAGCCACGCCGACATCGTGCGCACGCAGCGCGTGCTCGAGAACGTGCCGCTCGTGGTGGTGCAGGACCTGTTCATGAACGAGACCGCGCGCGCGATCGGCACGGTGTTCCTGCCGGCCGCCGCCAGCTTCGAGAAGGACGGCACGTTCATGAACAGCGAGCGCCGCGTGCAGCGCGTGCGCAAGGCGGTTGAGCCGCAGGGCGAAGCCGTGGCGGACTGGATCCCCGTGTGCGAGGTCGCGAAGCGCATGGGTATGAAGGGCTTCGACTTCAAGGACGCAGAGGAGATCTGGAACGAGGTGCGCGTGCTGTGGCCCGCGGGCGCCGGCATCTCGTACGCGAAGATGGAGCGCGAGGGCGGCATCCAGTGGCCGTGCACCGACGAGTCGCACCCGGGCACCGTGCGGCTGCACAGCGACACGTTCACGCTCGGCGACCGCGCGCCGTTCAGCCGGCCCGAGCAGATGCCACTGCAAGAGCCGCCGACCGCCGAGTTCCCGCTGCTGCTGGTGACCGGCCGCACGCTTTATGCGTACAACGCTGGCACCATGACCGACCGCACGAAGAACCTCGACCTGCGCCCGATCGACACGCTCGACCTGCACCCGGACGACGCCGACAGCCTGGGCATCGCCGACGGCGATGAACTGCGCATCGTGAGCGCGTGGGGCGAAGCGCAGCTTCCGGCGCGGCGCGACAAGCGCGTCAAGCGCGGCGAGGTGTTCGCCACGTTTCATACCCCGGCCGCCCACGTGAACCGGCTGCTGGGCCCGCACCGCGACAACAAGGTCAACACGCCGGCCTACAAGCGGACGGCGGTGCGGCTGGAACGTCTCGCTGCAGTCGCGCAACCCGTCACGATCGGCCGCAAGCGCAAGGGCCAGAGGAACGGGCCAGGGAACGGAGCAGCAGCGAGCTAGGGTCGGTCCGGGCGGGTGGGCCTCGGTCGAGATTCTCGGATATCCGAGCTCAGCGGACTCCGAACCGCGGATCCCTCTTTCCCTGGACCGCGAGCGGCCGCGTCGAGGGCGACGCTTTGGTCACCGCCCACACATCGGTGATGACGCCGCTGGGCCATGATCCAGCACCGTTCATCGTGCCGCCCGTGCGGGTGGCAGCGTAGGTGATGTTCGCTGAACCGTTCGTGACCTCGAAAGACACGTTCGGATCCACCATGGAGACGATGGTGGCGGGGAACTGAGCGCCTTCGAGATAGAAACCAACGCTCCCCTTGGCGAACACGATGGTGATCCCAAACTGATTGACCGTGGGTCCGCCGGAAGTTTGGGTGGTTTCCGTCAGAGTGCCATTCCACGTTCCATAGATCCCGGCGTTCCGATCAGGCGCGGTGGACTTGCTCCCCCCACAGCCGGAAGACATCGGGAGAGCGATGATCAACAACGAAACAGCGAGAACCGGCAACGGCCTGCGCATGGCGGCCCTTCCTCGGGGGGAAGCGTCGGCTGGGTGAGACACGTGGAGCGACATCCTGCCAATGGCTGAGCGCAATTGGCGTCGCACCGAACACATCTCGGTGGCGCGAAGAATGACAACATGCGACTCCCGAGCCCACGTGCCGCATGCAAAGTGCTCGGTCCGCCGACAGTGTACACCCGGGATGATCGGCCTCAGCTTTCCAGCCGCTTGTAGAAGATCACCGTGCCGTGCTTCGCCTGCCCGTCGGGGTCGAGGGCGAAGTCCGGGATCGTGCCGACTTCCTGCCAGCCGAGCTTGCGATAGAGCTGCACAGCGGCGCCGCCTTCTTTCGCGTCGAGCGTCAGGAGCCGGAACCCGCCTTCGCGTGAGGCTTCCTCGATCGCGTGCATGAGCCGCTCGCCGAGACCCGCGCCCCTGGCTCGCCGATCGACGATGAGCTTGCAGATCTCGCCGCGGTGCGGCTGGTTCGGCGCCCACGCGGGCTGCATCTGGACGGTGCCGGCGATACCGTGGGCGTCGCGAGCGACGAGGACGATCGCGCGTGACGGCGACGCCGCGAGCGACTCCCGCCACCAGCGCTCCGCCACGCCAGGATCGAGCGGCGCCAGGAAACTCACGGCCGCGCCCGAGTCGACGGCGTCCACGAGCAACTCGGCGAGCGAACGGATGTCGGCGTCCGCCACGGGTGGCAGAAGGCGTTCGAACGTGGGGCCGGGCGCGTGCATGGCGGCAGTCCTATCATGAGCGGCAGGTTCTTCTCGACCCGCTGTCACGCGGAGTCTAGAGTCGCCGCGTCAGGCGCCCCCGGCCGAAACGTCGAGGAGATGATGCGCGCGCGCACGGCATGTTGGTTCCTGCTCCTTCTGGTGCCATCGGCAGTGGCGGCTCGGGGGACTGGCGGTAACGCCGCACCTGTGGCGCCCGCACAGGCACGCACCACCGACGCGACCCAGCGCATCGACATCAACAACCTGTCGATGGTCGTCACGAACACCGGATCGTTCGCCTACGACAAGAGCGGCAGCACCAGCGGCGGCCTCGAGTTCCCCAAGGCGAGCGGCAAGACCGTCGTGTTCGCCGGGGGGCTGTGGCTCGGGGCGTTGGTAAATGGAGCGCCGCGGGTCACGGTTTCCGAGTACTCGGACGACTACCGTCCGGGGGCGATCCTCGCCAACGGGCAGCCGGATGATCCTGCGAAACCCGAGTACAAGGTGTACAAGCTCGATCGCGTCTACTTGGACGGTGCGGGCGCGGTGGATGTCGCGAGGCGAGACGCCGCGCTCGCCGACTACAACGCCGGCGCGGTCCCGCACGGGGCCCCACCCGTGGCGGTGCGATCTGATGGCTCGCTCAGCGTCGTCGGCGACGAAATGCTGTGGAGCGTCTTCAACGATGACCGGAGCGGGCCGACCCCGTACCTGTCGAGCAGCGCCCTGCCGCTCGGGATCGAGGTCCAGCAGCTCACCTACGCCTTCCACCATCCGGGCGCGCTCGATAACACCATCTTCATACGCTACCGGATCTTCAACCGCGGCACCGAGCTGCTGTCCAGCGCCTACGTCGCGCTGTGGTCGGACCCGGATCTGGGTGGCTTCACGGACGATCTCGTGGGCTGCGACACCACGCTTGGAGTGGGTTTCGCCTACAACGCCTCGAACAACGACGAGCAGTACGGCGCCCGCGCGCCGTGCGTCGGCTTCGACTTTTTTCAGGGCGCGAAGGCCGTGCCGGAGCTGCCGGGCTCGCGGGGGATGACTTCATTCCCCCGCTATCGCAAGAGCGCCGAGCCCCGGGACTCCACGGAGGTGTACCTCTACATGCAAGGCATGACGTTCGGAGGGCTCCCGATGATCGACCCGACCACCGGTCAGCCCACCAAGTTCTTCGCGCCCGGCGACCCCGTGACAAACGAGGGCTGGCTCGATTCATTCCCCTCGGACCGACGCCTCTTCATGTCGAGCGGGCCCTTCAACATGGCGCCGGGAGACTCGCAGGATGTGGTGATCGGCATCGTCGTAGGGCAAGCCAGCAACCGGCTGACCAGCATAGGCGCCATGAAATACTTCGACGCGCAGGTGCAAGCGTTCTTCGATGGTGATGGCGCATTCGGTTCGCCGCCGTCCGCGCCCGTGATCCGCGCGACCCCGATGGACGGCGGGGTGCTGTTGTCATGGGACGCAAGCGCCGAGCAAGTAACGGCCAGCGGCTACCCGTTCGAGGGCTACAACCTCTACCAGTCGAGGGGTCCCGAGGGGCCGTTCCAGCGCATCGCGACGTTCGACCTCGACAACGGCATCCGCACGGTGGTCGAGAAGTTGTTCGACCCGGAGACGGGCCTGCTGCTGGACCATGTCGCCGCATTCGGGTTCGACACCGGCCTTCGCTACTCGCTCTTCATCACGCGCGACACGCTGCGCGCGGCCCCGCTCGTGAACGGGAAGCGTTACTTCTTCGCGATCGAGGGCTATGGCGTGGATCTCGCGAAGTCGCCTCCGGTGATGACTTCGGCACGACAGGTGATCGAAGTCGTGCCGCAGCCGCCGGGCGGCGGCTTCCTGCCCGCGAGCGTGCAGGTCTCGGCCAGCACCCCGTCCCAGCGCGCGCCCGGTCCGATGCCAACCACGGACGCTGTCGTTGCGGTCGTCGTGGACACGGTCATGGTTCGCGACGCCACGTACGAAGTCGGCTTCAAGCCCGCGGGCGGAACGACCGTATGGTACGTCGTGCGCGACCCCGCGGGGGCGGCGGACACGGTCGCGAACAATCGGTCGCGTACGGCAGGCAGTCCGAACTACTACTATCTCCCGCCGGACGAGGACTTCCCCGTCGTGGATGGCGTGCAGGTGCGGATCAGGAGATATCCGGCTGGCGAGCTGGCCGCTGTGCGTTATCGGGCAACGGGCACGCCGGCGCTCACGGGCTTCGATACCGGCTTCGAATTCTTTGGTGGCGGCGCCGGCTATGCGTATGACGCGTTCGGCTCCACCATCCCGAGGCGCTCGACGCTCACGCACAACTGCGAGCTGCGCTTCACGGGCGGGCCCCTCGGCCAGTACGCCTATCGCTACCTGCGCATGTTCGATGGAGGCGGCGGTCGCGTTTTCCTCGTCCAGGACTACGTGCCGGTTCCGTTCACGGTGTGGGACACTGATGCGAACCTGCAGCTGAACGCGGCGTTCCTAGAGGACGCGGGACCGCCGCCGTCCGCGAACCAAAACGGCACGTGGGACCCGGATGATTCCCCTTCGGGCGGCCGGGAGATGGTGTGGGTCCTGGATCGGCCGTACTTCGGGGACAACACGCCGAATCCTGCGTACTTCACGGATCCGATGCTGAGTGACGTGCTTCACGGCGGACTCGATGCGCGCTACTTCATGTGGCCGCGCGCGACATCGGCCGGGGCTGCGCCTGCTGCGGGCGACCTGCTCCAGTTCCTGACCAGCGTGCCGGCCACCGCGAACGACCGCTTCATGTTCACGACGCACGCCGCGGCACGCAACGACGTGGCTTCGGCGCGCGACGCGCTGAGCCGGGTGCGAGCGGTGCCGAATCCCTACTACCTGGGTTCGAGCTACGAACTCACGGGCGCGGAGCGAATCGTCAAGTTCACGCACCTGCCGGTGCGCTGCACGATCCGCCTCTTCAACCTGGCGGGCGACTTGGTACGCGTGATCGAGAAGAACGACGACACATCGCAGGCGACCTGGAACCTCGAGAGCCGGAACGGCCGCGGCGTGGCGAGCGGGATCTACATCTTCCACATCGAGGCGCCCGGCGTCGGCACGCACGTGGGCAAGCTGGCGGTGTTCACGCGCTGAGGGGGACCGCACCGCTGGGAACGGCGTAGCCATCATGCGTGCTCGTCGCGACACTTCTCGAGCCCGGCCTGCACTCGACGTCCCGCCGCGACTGGGGTAGAACCTCCAGCCCATGTCCCGTCCCCTCGCGTTCCGGCCAGTCCTCCCGCTCGCCGCGATCGGCGCCCTCCTCGCCCACTCCGCGCTCGCCGCGGCCGGCGGCCCCGGCGCCATTGACATGCTGCCAGTGCTCGAAGCACTCGCGCTCATCCTCGTGCTCGCCCGCCTGGGCGGCGCGCTGTTCGAGCGATTCAGGTTGCCCGCCGTGCTCGGCGAGCTCGCGGCCGGGATCGTCATCGGCAATCTCGGTCTCGTGGGCTTCCACGGCTTCGACGCGCTGCGAACGCTTCCCGTCGTCGAAGCCATGGCGCAGCTCGGCGTGCTGTTCCTGCTGTTCCAGGTCGGGCTCGAGTCCGACGTGGCGAAGATGGCCGCCGTGGGCATGTCCGCGACGCTGGTCGCCGTGCTGGGCGTGGTCGTGCCTATGATTTTAGGGTTGGGCGTGTCACAGGGATTCCTCGGCGGTCACCATGTCCTGTCGCACTGGTTCGTGGGCGCGACGCTCGCGGCGACCAGCGTGGGCATCACGGCGCGTGTGCTGGGTGATCTCGGGCGCTCGGCGAGCGCGGAGGGCCGCATCATCCTCGGCGCCGCGGTCATCGATGATGTGCTCGGCCTGATCGTGCTGGCCGTGGTCACCGGCCTCATCCAGGCCGCGGACCAGGGACGCGCGTTCGACGCCGCGGGGCTCTTGATCATCGTGGGCAAGGCGGTCGGCTTCCTGGTCGTCGCCCTTGCCGTGGGCCGTTGGCTTTCGGGCATCACGTTCCGGATCGCGGCGCGACTTCCCGGCGAAGGCCTGCTCCTGTCCTTCGCGCTGGCGTTCTGCTTCTTCGTATCGTTCCTGGCTGGCAGGGCGGGTCTGGCGCCGATCGTGGGCGCGTTCGCGGCCGGCCTCGTGCTCGAGGACGTACAGGTACAGGCACCTCGCGAGCGGGATGGGATGAAACGCGAGCTTCACCAGCTCATGCAGCCGCTCGCAGGATTTCTCGTTCCCGTGTTCTTCGTGTTGATGGGCATGGGCGTGGATCTTCGCGTGTTCGGGCAGGCTGGCGTGCTGGGCTTTGCCGCGGCGCTCACGCTGGCGGCGATCGTGGGCAAGCAGGTCTGCGCGCTCGGCGCGCTCGGCCCTGGCGTGGACCGGTTCGCGGTCGGGCTTGGGATGATCCCGCGCGGCGAGGTCGGGCTCATCTTCGCGAGCATCGGGCGCACGCTCACGATCGGTGGCGAGCGCGTGGTGGATGACATGGTCTATTCGGCGGTGGTCGTGATGGTCGCCGTGACCACGCTCGTGACGCCGCCTCTGCTCGTGTGGCGCATGCGGGGCCCGCGCGGCGGCTGAAGGCCGAAACGATTCGCCCCCGCGAGCTGGAAGCCCGCGGGGGCGTTCGAGGACTCGGCCACGTCAGTCGCCGTGACCGCGGTCACGGCCACGGTTCTTGTAGTGGCCACGGTGACGCCCGTTGTCGCGGTCGTTCACCACGATCACCGTGCGTGCGCTGCGCCGCGGGTGATGCTTCCAGTGGCTCGCCGGCACCACGAGTACGCGCTCCGGCACGCGGCGGACGTCCACGCCCACCCACGGTCCGCGCCACGTGTTCGCGCGATACCAGTAGCCACCGCGCATGCGCCACCACACGTTGTCCGAGCGGAACACGTCGTCGTCGCAGCGGTCGTCGTCCACCACGTACACATCGCTCACGTAGACCACGCGCGGCTCAGCGCGGAACACCGGCGGAGGCGCGCTGCCACCACTGATGCCCACCTGGAATCCGAACCAGGTCTGGGTCTCGGCGTGCAGCGGCTGCGCCTGCGTTACAAGCAGCAGCGCGGCCGCGAAGATCCAATGGCGTTTCATGGGTCCCTCCGTCGTGTGGTTGGGAGCGTGGGGCCGTCGCGGGCCCCTCGATGCGGGGACCTATGGCTCATGCAGGCCATGTGCCACGCCGTCCGCGCCACCAAACCATTGTGCGGGAACGACATGGGCATATGACACGGGGCAGCCAGGCGTGCCGGGGTGCCACACCTGTCGTGCACGGTGCACGCGAGCCCGGGGCGGGGTCCGAGTGGGGAGCGAAACGGCTGACCCGGAATGCCCGCATTCGTGCCCGCGAACGGCACGTCGGTCCGCTGCCGGCGCTCGCTTCACGGTCCGTTCTTGAGCACGACTTCACGCGCCCCTAACCTTCGCCCCCTGCCTTTTCCCTGTCGCGCGTGCCGCCGCGGATCCGCGCTGCCCGCCGCGCCCCGTCGCTCGTTCCCCGAGGTGATCCCGATGCTCCGAACGGTCCACCCGTCCCGTCCCGTGCCGTTGTCGCGCCCTCGTGTCGCGGCGTGGTTCGCCGCGCTCGCGGCGCTGTCGCTCGCGAGCGCTCCGCACACGATCGCGGCCACGCCGCGCGTCCACGCCATCCGCAACGCGCGCATCGTCACGGCACCCGGCCAGGTCATCGCCCGGGGCACCGTGGTGATGCGTGAGGGGCTCATCACGGCGGTGGGCGCCAACGTGCCGATCCCGGCAGACGCGCGCGTCTGGGAGGGCGACAGCCTCACGGTGTACGCGGGCTTGATCGACGCGTTAGTGATGCCGGCGGCGCCGGCGACGGGTGGCGGTGGTGGCGGCCCGTTCGGTGGCGCGCGGCCGGCAGCCGCAGAGCCGCCGCGTGGCGCCGTGCACGAGCTGGCGGGCATCCGCGCCGAGACGCGCGTCGTGCAATCAGTGCCGCTCGAGAGCGCGCAGCTCGAGTCGCTACGCGCGGCCGGATTCGCGGCGGCGCAGGTGGCGCCCCGGCAGGGCATCGTGCGCGGCAGCAGCGCGGTGATGGGTCTCGGAAGCGCGGGCGCCAACGCGAGCGTCGTGCGCGCCGACGTCGCGCAGGTCATGGCGCTCGATCCCAACCGCGGTAACCAGTACCCGGGTTCGTTGATGGGCGTGATCGCGACACTGCGCCAGGTGTTCCTGGACGCCAAGTGGTATCGCGACGCCAGCACGGCGGCGGCCCGGCGTCCCGGCACCGAGCGCGTGCCCGAGAACCTGTCGTGGGCCGCACTCCAACCCGTGATCTCCGGCGCACAGCCCGTGTTGTTCGTCGCCGACGAGATGCTCGAGGTGCTGCAGGCCTCGAAGATCGGGCACGAGGCGGGCGTGGCTGCGAGCATCGTAACGGCGGGTGACGAGTACAAACGGCTCTCGCTGGTGGCGGCCACGGGTCGCGCGCTGGTGGTGCCGGTCAACTTCCCCGACCCGCCCGACGTGGCCGACGACGCCACCGCCATCGAAGTGCGCACCGAGGAGCTGCGCAACTGGCTGGCCGCGCCCTCGAACCCCGGCCAGCTCGCCAAGGCGGGCGTGACGTTCTCGCTCACCGCGAACGGCCTGAAGGACGTGAAGAACTTCCGCGACATGGTGCGGAAGGCCATCGAGCGCGGCCTCTCCGAGGACGCGGCGCTGGCGGCGGTCACGACGACGCCCGCGCGCATGCTCGGCGTGCAGAGCAGGCTCGGCGTGATCGCGCCCGGCGCCATCGCGAACCTGACCGTGACGCGCGGCGCGCTGTTCGCCGAGGGCTCCAAGGTGCGCGAGGTGTGGGTGGACGGCGCGCGCTACGAGACCGCAAAGGACGAGACCTCACCGAAGGGGGATTGGTGGTTCTCCACCGGGGGCCGCACGACCGCTCTGTCGGTCAAGTCCGACAAGGACACCACGGCGAGGCTGGCGATGGGCGCGGACACGGTCAAGGCCACGAACGTCCGGCTGGAGGACAAGCGCCTGCGCTTCACGGCCACGCTCGGCGGACAGGCTCAGGACTTCGACCTGACCGCCGCCAACGACGCGCTCACGGGCACGGGTAATGACGGCAAGAAGTCAGTTGCCGTGAACGCGACACCCAAGAAAGAGGACAAGCCGGCCAAGAAACCGGAAGCGCCGGTGGTGGTGCCGGTCGTGATGGGCAACACCGAGGCGTGGCGCGCGGTGAAGCCGGCACAGCCCGGCGTGATCCTGGTGCGAAACGCCACCGTTTGGACGTCGGGCCCGGCCGGCATCCTCGAACACGCCGACCTGCTTGTCCGGAACGGCAGGATCGCCGCGGTGGGCAAGAACCTCTCGGCGCCGTCGGGTGCGGTGATCGTGGACGGCACCGGCAAGCACGTGGCCCCGGGCATCATCGACGAGCACAGCCACTCGGCCGTGCTCGGCAACGTCAACGAGTGCACGAACAGCGTGACGTGCGAGGTTCGCATCCAAGACGTCATCAACTCGGAGAGCACGAACCTCTACCGCCAGCTCGCGGGCGGCGGCACCATGATGCACCTGCTCCACGGCTCGTGTAACGCCATCGGCGGGCAGTGCGCGGTGATCAAGAACAGGTGGGGCGCACCGCCGGGCGAGCTGTTCTACACGCCCGCACCGCCCACGGTGAAGTTCGCGCTCGGCGAGAACCCGAAGCAGGCGAACTTCGG
>JAHFBX010000068.1 GCA_023249815.1 Candidatus Eiseniibacteriota bacterium | reverse complement strand
ACACGGCGGCGTGCAGGCCGCCGGTCTCGGTGAAAGCCGACTGGTCGCTGCGCACACGTGCGGGCAGTGCCAGGAGCGCGTCCACGTCGATCGCGGGCCCCTGCGGAACCGGGGCCAGCCCCGCCCGCAGCGCATCGAGATGCGCTCGCCCGCACAGCCCGCACGCGGCCGTGGCCACGAAGTTCCGCTCGAGTTTCGTCCAGTCGAGCACGACGCCCGGCGCCAGGAGCACGTCCACCACGTCCGGCGCGTCGGTGCAGTCCGCGGGTGTCTCGACCAGTCCGCGTACGTCACGTGCGGAGCGAACCACGTCCTCGCTCGCGAGGAATCCGAGCGCCAGCTCGCGATCGTGACCCGGCGTGCGCAGCGTCACGGCGAGCGAGCGGCCGTCCACGCGCATCTCGAGCGGTCGCTCCACGGCGAGCGCGTCGTCTCGTACCTCACGCGAACGGCCGGTCACGCGGGTGACCGGCCGTCGCACCACGGAGTCCTCGTGCGGCACGCGACTCACACCTTGGGGTGCGCGGTCCGCGTGGCGAATGTGCCGTCCGGGAGCGGCTCGAGCGTGTAGTCCGCGAACACGTTCGGCGCCTCGCGCTGCATGATGCGCAGCACTGCCACCGCGACCTTCCGGATCTCGACCTCGGCGTGCTCACTTCCCCTGAGCTCGATGAAGTGCCGGAGGGCGCGGGCGTTGCCGGTGAAGAAGATCTTGGTCTCGGTGGCGTTCGGCAGCACCGAGCGGGCGGCCTGGCGCGCCATCTTGCGGCGGAGCGTCTTGTCGGTCATGCCTGCAAAGTTCACCTCGAGCCCCTTCACGAGCCGGTCGTAGGCGACACGCGTGGCGTTCACCGCCTCGCTCCATACCCGGTGCAGCTCGGGGTCCGCGGCAATCACGTCGGGCTCGACGAAGTCCGAGTCGCTCTCATCCACGTAGCGTTGCGAGAGCTGCGAGTACGAGAAGTGCCGGTGGCGGATGAGCTCGTGCGTGAACGAGCGCGACACGCCGGTCACGACGAAGCTCCACACACCGTGCTCGAGCACGCTGCCGTGCCCGACCTCGATGATGTGGCCGAGAAACTCGCGGTTGGTCTTCCGGCCCTTGCCGTAGCTCATGTAGCAGACGCGTCCAGCCACTTCGGACAGGCGCTCTGCGCCTACCTCGGTGTCGGTCTGCCAGGTCACGCCCTCGTCGGCGACGAACCGGGCGAGTGCTTGATCGTCAGTGACCTGGCGCCCGACGAGATACACCTTGGGCTCGCGGACGATCTTGAGCGTGGCGGTCTCCGCCGTTGCCGTTTCCATGGCTGCTCCTTGGCGCTCGGGTGTGGGACGCGATGAGCCAGTGCGTCGGGGCGGAACCGCCGGCAGTCGCGTCCGGCGGCCGCGATGCTGCGATGCTGCGAGGTGCGCGGAGCCTGCGTGAGGCCGCGCGCGGGTCGTTCGGGGGGCAGCGTACCGCAGCCTCCACGCGCCGTCACGCGGGCAGCCGCGCTCGCGCACGAGCGTCAGCGCTCGGCGTCCACCGCCACGCGGATGCGGGACATGACGTCGTCCACCTCGTCGTCGCGCGTGTAGTGGTGCGGCGCCAGCCGGAGCCCCACGCCCGGGCGGAAGTCGAGCAGCACGTCCGACGCAAGAAGTCGCGCGCACACGCGATCGGCGTTCGAGACGTCGAGGCACACCGAGCCACCGCGTCTCGCCTCCTCGCGCGGCGAGCCCACCGTGAAACCGTTCTCGTCGGCCAGTTCCAAGATGCGCCCGGTGAGCCGCAGCGACTTCTCGCGCAGCGCCTCGCCCCCAATCTCGGTGGCGATGGCGATGCCGGGTCGCGAGGCGCAGTAGGCGGGAATGCACGGCGTGCCGTTCCAGAACCGGCGCTCCCCCGCGTGCAGGCGCTGCGGCCCAGGGTCGAACGCGAACGGATCCTCGTGCGCGAACCACCCCGTAATCGCGGGATGCAGCCTGGCGTGGATCCGGGGCGCCACGTAGAGGTAGCCAGTGCCGGGCCCGCCGCATAGCCACTTGATGCTGCCGCCGGTCAGGAAGTCCGGGTCCAGCGCGCGCACGTCCACGTCCACGATGCCCACGGATTGGTAGGCGTCCACCAGCGACAGCGCCCCCACGGCGCGCGCATGCGCGAGCACCGTGTCGAGGTTCAGCAGTTGCGCCGTTCGGAACAGCACATGCGAGACGGCCACGAGCGCCGTCCGCTCGTCGATCGCGGCGACGAGATCGGCCTCCTCCATGCGCCGGCCGACGCGCGGCGGGACACGCACGATCTCGGCACCGCGGCGCTCGAGTCCCTCGTAGAGGTAGAGCACCGATGGGAAGTCCTCGTCGGTGCACACGACGCGGTTCCGCTCGGGCGTGAACTCGAGGCACGAGAGCGCCACGGCCTGCGCGAGGGTCACGTTGGGATGTAGCGAGATGCTGCCGGGCGCCGCCTGGATCAACTGCTCGAGCGACTCCGCCACCTCGGCGGGCACGCCCATCCAGCGCTCTTCCCAGGCGCGAATCCCGCGACCGCCCCAGGTCGCGGCATATTCCGCGAGCGCGGCTTCGGCCTCGGCCGGCATCGCGCCCAGCGTGTGCGAGGCGAAGTGCAGCACGCCCTCGACACTGGGGAACCGCGTCCGCCACGCGAGCAGCGGATCGGAGACGATCGGGGACGAGCTCACACCATCGTCCGCTCGTTCGCCGTCACCAGGCCCTGCGCCCCGCGCGCGTGCTCGATGCCCGCGCGCACGGCCTCCGCGGCCTGCTCGGGCGTGTCGGCCACCTGGACCAGGCGGAGCAGCCGCGCCGGGATGAACTCGGGTCCGCGATGCGCGTCGAGCCAGCCGTGCCACTGCCGGCCCATGAGCACGATCGGCGCCGACTCCCGGCCGGCGACACTCACCATGGTCCAGACCAGGAACACTTCAGTGAGCGTGCCGATGCTGCCCGCGACCGCGACGTAGCCGTCGGCGGCGTGCACGAGATGGCGAAGGCGCTCGAACAGGTCGGGTGTGTGCACACGCTCGCGCACCCAGCGATTCACCGGCCCGCGATGCTCGAAGAGATCCACCGTGACGCCGATGACGTGACCGCCCGCCTCGTGCGCGCCGCGCGAGGCTGCCGCCATGGCGCCATCGTAGCCGCCGGTCATGGTGGCGAGCCCCAAGCGCGCGAGCTCGGCTCCGAGCCGGCGCGCGTCGTCCCAGCCGGCGTCAGGTTCACGCACCGTGCTGCTGCCGAAGACGGCGACGATGGGCTGGCGGTGGACGGGGGTGGACACGGAAGGGGCCCCGGGGTGGATCCGGCGTCGCGAGCCCACATCATGCCACAGCGCGTCGGCTGGCACGCGGGCCCCGCCCGCTGGCCCCGTGGGTGGTTCCCCCCTGGGGCTCACCTCTGACAGGGCGCTCTCATTCTGTTCTGGCCGCGGGGTCCACACCGCGATAGAATCAGGGAGCCACTTGGTCGTCGACATCCATCCCCCGAGCGCAACATGCCTAGACGACATTCCTTCTCGAGTTTCCGCGCCTTCTCGATCGACCCGGCTTCCGGCGAACCTCTCCATCGCCAGCTCTACAACGAGCTGCGTACCGCCATCCTCGGCGGTCGCTTGCCGACCGGCGCACGGCTGCCCGCGAGCCGCGAACTGGCCCAGGTCACCGGGCTGTCACGGAACACCGTCCTGTCCGCGTACGAGCAGCTCGTGGCGGAGGGCTACATCGACAGCCGCGCCGGCTCGGGCACCTACGTGGCGGGCTCGCTTCCCGATCAGGTGCTCACGGGTCCGGTCATCGAGCCCGTTCCGATGGCAGAGCGCGGGGCGAGGCGCATGGCGAAGCGCGGCGAGCGCATGCTGCAGATGCCGTTCCGTCGCTGGCCGCCCCCTCCCAGCGGCCCGATGCTGTTCCGCGCCGGGCTCCCCGCGCTCGATCATTTCCCGATGGACACGTGGCGCCGGCTCTGGGACCGCCGGCAGCGAGGCGCGTCGTCTCGCCTGCTCGCGTACGGCGAGGCGCAGGGATACAAGCCGCTTCGGGAGGCCATCGCGGCGCATCTCGCCGCCGCTCGCGGCGCGCGCTGCTCGCCCGATCAGATCCTCATCGTGTCCGGTTCGCAGCAGGCCATCTCGATCGTGAGCGACGTGCTGGTCGAGCCCGGGGACTCGGTGTGCTTCGAGGAACCGGGCTATTTCGCAGCGCGCGGTGTGTTCGAGGTCGCCGGTGCTCGCCTGGTGCCGGTGCCGGTGGACGAGGACGGCTACGACGTCGCCGCCGCCGTGGAGGCAGCACCCAAGGCGAGACTCGCGTACGTCACGCCGTCTCACCAGAACCCGCTCTGCGTCACGATGAGCCTGGCGAGGCGGCGGGCGCTGCTGCATTGGGCGGAGACGAGCGGCGGCTGGATCCTCGAGGACGACAACGCCGGGGAGTGCCGCTACCGGGGCCGCCCGCTCGCGGCGCTCCAGGGCATCGACCCGCACGGTCGCGTGCTGTACGCGGGCACGTTCAGCAAGGTGATGTTCTCGTCGCTTCGACTCGGCTACCTCGTGGCGCCGCCCGACCTCCTGCCCACGATGGTGCGCGCGCGCGAACTCATGGATCGCCAGTCACCGGGCCTGACCCAGGCGGTGATGGCGGACTTCATGACCGAGGGCCATTTCTCGCGTCACCTGCGCCGCATTCGCACGCTCTACGCCTCGCGCCTGGAGGCGCTCACGCGCGCGGTCCGCACACACGCTGCGGACCTGCTCGAGCTCCCAGACGCCGAGGGCGGCGTCAACCGGGTGGCGTGGCTCCCGGAAGGTTGGTCGGACGTCGAAGCCGTCACCGCGTTGAACGCGGAAGGCTTCGCCTGCCTGCCGCTCTCCGAGTTCCGCATCCGCCCAGTCGGCCATCCCGGACTGGTGCTCGGCTTCGCCGGAATGACCGAGGAGATGATCGAGACCGGCGTCCGTCGCATGGCGGAGCTGCTGCGCACGATGACACCGCAGCTCGTTCGCAGCTGACGCGCGGTGTGCCTCGCGCGCCGCTAACCCGTGCGGCGCGACGTGCGGGCGGGCGTGTTCCGGTTGATCGTGATGCCGCGGTCGGCCACGTCCAGGTAGCCCACCAGCCGAGCACGTCGGCGGATCGCGTCGGCCAGGTCCCGCGCCGAACGATCCTTGGCGATGTCGGAGGCCAGCGCCGCGGAGAGCGCCACCGGGTGCCCGCGCCGGCCCCGGAGCCGGGGGATGACCGCGTAGCCGAACGTGTTCGCACGCCGGCCGCCGAACGACACCAGCGCCTGCTCGAGCATCGCGCCCAACGCCTGCACCGTGGCGGGCCGGACGTGCGGGTGGTCCACCGGATGGATCAGCACGCCGCGAGGCTTGAGCTTCAGCGCGCTCGCGAGTCCCACGCGCGCCGAGGAATACATGCCGTCCTCCCAGCGCCGGTTGAACGCGAAGCGCACCTCGAGCTCCCCGGTACGGCCACTCGGGCCCGAGCGAAGGTCGGGCGCCAGCATGCCCTTGGCGACCAGCGTTTCGAACTCCTCGCTCACCTGTTCGCAGACACGGTCGCCGTTCGCACCCAACACCACGACCACCGTGTCGCACACCGACCACAACGCGCGCACGCCGCGTACGAGAAACGACTGGCCGCGAGAGCGCACCAGCGCTTTCGGCGAACCCATGCGCGTCGAGGCCCCCGCTGCGAGCAGCACGCCTGCGATCACGTGGGGTCCCCTTTCGCCGTGCCCGCGACCTCGGCCGCGCGCGAACGCTTCACCACTCTCTCCGGCGGCAGCCAGCCGCGTTCCGGTGTGCCTCCCCGGCGCACCGCCACCAGTTCGGCCACGATGCTCACTGCGATCTCCTCCGGCGTGCGCGCGCCGATCGAGAGCCCGACAGGCGTGCGCATGCGCCCGACCTGCTGCTCGCTGAATCCACGTGCGCGCAGACGAAGCGCGAACTTCCGCTGCTTGGCGAGACTGCCGATCACCCCCGTGAAGCACAGTTCGCACGGCAACAGCTCCTGGACGACACGCTGGTCGAGCGCGTGATCGTGCGTCGTCACCACCGCCAGGTCGTTCGGGCCGAAACCGCCGTCGCGCGCCACCGCGTCGGGTTCGCGCAACAGCCGGACCGCGTCCGGGAAGCGCTCGGGGGTGAGCCATTCCGTTCGCGCATCCACCACGGTGACCGCGAAACCGCAGCCATGCGCGAGGGATGCGAGCGGGCGTGCGACGTGGCCGGCGCCGAACACGATGAGCCGCGGTCGTGCCTCGAGCACCTCCAGGTGCACCACCATCTCGCCGCCACAGCACATACCGAGTTCCGTGGTGAGCTGCCGCCGTACCATGCGCGTCTGTTCGGTCGACGCGAGCAGTGCGCGTGCGTCCTCGAGGCAGACGTGCTCGATCGCGCCGCCCCCGATGGTGCCCGCCGTCTCGCCCGCCTCGCCGAGCAGCATGCGGCCGCCGGGCTTTTGCGGCGTGAAGCCGCGCGCCTCCACGACCGTGAGCAGCACGAACCGCCGGCCCTCCGCTCGCCAGCGCGCGAGCACCGCCCACACGTCGGCGGCTTCGCCGGGCGGGAGGCTGGATGCGTCGCGATCATCGGTCATGCGGACACTCCAAAGACATCGCGCAGCGCGCGTGTGACGAACACGGGCACCATGGCGTGCCGCCAGTCGTCGTCGTACGGCACGTTCGTGAGCGGCCGGCACTGCTTGTGCGCGGCGGCGGCCACGGCGGCGAACGTAGTCTCGTCGGCCGCCTTGCCCGCGACCAGCGCGTCGAGGCCGCCCAAGAGCCGCGGCTTGGCGCCGAGCGCGCTCACCACGATGCGCGCGGACTCGAGCCGCTTCGCGTCGCCGCGCACGGCGACTGCCACGGACAGCATCGGGAAGTCGATCGCGCCGCGCGGCCGGAGTTTGCGGTAGGCACCGTGCTGCCCCCGCGCCGCGGCGGGCAGCAGCACGCGCGTCACCAGTTCATCGGACTTCAAGATGTTGTTGTGGATGCCGTCCCCCACGAAGAACTGGTCACACGACACGAGGCGCCGCCCTTCGGGCCCCGCGATCTCGACTTCGGCGCCATAGGCGATCAACGCCGGCGCCACGTCCGAGGAGTGCGCCGCGACGCAACGCCGCCCCTGCGGCACGACGTGGCAGACCGTGCCGTCCTTCTTGAGGCAGAAGCCGACCGCCTCGCGCCATAAGTAGGTCTGGTTGTAGTAGGTGCAGCGCGTGTCGAGGCAGAGATTGCCGCCCAGCGTGCCCATGTTGCGGATCTGCGGCGAGGCCACGAGCGACGCGGCGTGCGCCACCGCGGGAAAATCGCGCTTGAGCGCCGGCAGTCGCGAGAGCTCGGTGAGCGTGAGGCGGGCGCCGAGGTGGAGCCCGGCGTCGTCCTCGCGTGCCGCTCGCAGCTCGGCCACGCCCGCGAGTGACACCACGCGCTTGGGCTCGTGCAGCCGGTGCTTCAGATTCGGCACGGCGTCGGTGCCGCCCGCCACGAGCAGGCATTCGCCCGGCCGCGCCGCCAGTTCGCGCAGCACCCCATCCAGGCTCGTGGGGCTCACCCACTCGAACACGGGTAGCGTCAGCATGTCAGCCTCGCGCCCCCGACGTGGCGTGACCCGCCCGCGACCGCTCCCAGGCCGCGCGCGCGTCGCCCTGCCGGAGCAGGTTCATCACCGCGGGCGGCGAGAACGGCAGTCGGTCGCAGCGGATGCCGAGCGCGTCGTGGATGGCGTTCGCGATCGCCGGGACGCTCGGGTGGAGCGGCCCCTCGCCCGCCTCTTTGGCGCCGTACGGGCCCTCGGGGTCCACGCTCTCGACGATGAGCGACTCCAGTTCGGGCGTGTCGAGTGACGTGGGCATGCGGTAGTCGAGCAGGCTCGGGCCGTGGTGGATGCCGGGACCGTGGCCCACGGCGGCGGGCTTGAACGTGTGCGTCTCGAACAGCGCCTCGCCGAAGCCCATGTAGGCGCTCCCCTCCATCTGCCCCTCCACCGCCACCGGCGAGAGCGCGCGGCCGCAGTCGTGCGCCACCCAGATCTTCTTCACGCTGACGAATCCCGTCTCGGCGTCGCAGTCCACCTCGGCGACGTGCGCCGTGAACGAATAGGCCGGCGACGCACCGATGGTGCCGCCACGGTAGTCGCCGCCCAGTTTCGGCGACTGGTACCAGCCGACGCTGCCGAGCGTGCCGTGCCGTGCTTCCGCCGCCTGGATCGCGTCCTTCACGCTCAGCGCGTGCTTGCGGGGATCGCTCGCGGCCACGGCCATGCCGTTCGCGAGCACCACGTCGCCCTTCGCGACACCCCAGCGCTCGGCCAGCGTCTCGGCGATCCGCTCGCGCAGCTGCCGCGCGGCGTCGAGGCAGGCGTTGCCGCACATGAACGTCTCGCGGCTCGAGTAGGAGCCCAAGTCCACCGGCGTCAGGTCGGTGTCGGCGGCCACGACGCGCACGTCACGCAGGTCCAGCCCCAGCTCCTCGCACACGATGTAGGCCAGCACGGAGTCGGCGCCCTGGCCGATGTCGCTGATGCCGCAAAACACCGTGGCGCGGCCGGAACGATCGAGCTTCAGCTGCACGGCCGACTGTGGCATCTCGTTCGGGTAGATGCAGTAGTTCGTACCCGAGATGTACATGCTGCCCGCCACGCCGAGGCCGCGACCATACGGCAGCTTCCGCCAGCGGCGTTTCCAGTCCGAGGCGCGCTCGACTTGGTCCAGGCACTCGAGGAACCCGTTCGAGGTGACGCGCAGGCCGTTCACGGTGCGCGCGTTCTCACTCATCGTGTTCTTGCGGCGCACCGCGATGGGATCCATGCCGATGCGCTCGGCCAACTTGTCCAGTTGGCACTCGAACGCGAATCGCGGCTGCACCGAGCCGTGGCCGCGCTTGGGGCCGCAGCACGGCTTGTTCGTGAACACGCGCGTTGAATCGAAGCGATAGGCCGGCATCGCGTACGGCGCGGTCAGGAGCTGGCCCGAGTAGTACGTGGTCACGAGGCCGAAGCTCGAGTAGGCGCCGCCGTCGATGTGGATCCTCGCATCGGTGCCGGTGAGGGTGCCGTCCCGGCGGATGCCGGTGCGGTAGTTGAGCCGCATCGGATGGCGACCACGGTGCGCGTAGAACACCTCCTCGCGCGTGTACAGGATCTTCACCGGGCGGCCCGTGATCATGCTCAACTTGGACGCGCAGAACTCGAGCGAGAACGGCTCGCTCTTTCCGCCGAACGCCCCTCCCACGACCGGCTGGATGACGCGGATGCGCTGCGTCGGGAGCCCGAGCACCTTCGCCAGGTCGCGGTGCAGGTAGTGGGCGACCTGCGTGCTCGACCACAGCGTGAGGAAGCCCGTGGCGTCGAACTCCGCCACGCAGCAGTGTGGCTCGATCGGGCCGTGCGTGGAGCCCTCGTACCAGTACTCGGCCTCGACCACCTCGTCGCTCGCCTCGAGCAGTTCGTCCACCGGACCGAACTCGAGATGCACGTGCTTGGAGAGATTCCCCTCGGACGCCTTCTCGTTCACCTGGATCTCGGGATGCGCCAGCGCCTCGTCGATATCGGTGATGGCGGGCAGCACCTCGTAGCGCACCTTGATCCGGCGCAAGGCCTCCTCGGCCACGAGCTCGCTGTCCGCCGCCACCGCGGCGATGGCATCGCCGACGTAGCGGGCCTTGCTCTCGCACAGCGCCTGTTCGTCCTGGGTCCACGGGATGATGCCGAAGTACTCGGGCAGGTCGCGCCCGGTGATCACCGCGCGCACGCCCGGCATGGCCAGCGCCTCGCTCGCGTCGATGTCCACGATGCGCGCGTGGGCATGGATCGAGCGCAGGAGCTTGGCGTGGAGCATGCGCGGCAGCGCAATGTCATCCGCGTAGATGGCGCGGCCCGTCACCTTCGCCAGCCCTTCCACCTTGCGATTGCGTTTGCCGATGGTGTGGAACGCGTCGCCGTTCGGCGGTCCGGTGCGTCCGGCCTCGTGCACGGGCGGCGTGAGGCGAGCGTCCTGCGGCATCTGCCGGCCCGCGGGGATGGCCATGCCGGGCGTGGGTGGGGGATCGGGGCGCACGGTCGCCGCACGCCGCGCCGTCTTGCGCGGGGCCGCCATCTGCTTCGGACGGGGTTTGCGCCCGGTCATGTTCGGGCCCCACGTCCGCCCGCTTCGGGCCTCGGGCGAGCTCGCAATTCGGTGGCTGCCATCTCGACGGCGTCCAGGATCTTCGTGTAGCCCGTGCAGCGGCAGAGGTTGCCGGAGAGCGCGAGCGCGATCTCGTCCCGTGAGGGGTTCGCGTTCCGCTCGAGTAGCGCGGCGGCGCTCATCAACATGCCCGGTGTGCAGAAGCCGCACTGGGCGCCTCCGGTGATGTCGAACGCGTCCTGGAGCGGATGCGGCGTGGCCCCGTAGGCCAGCCCCTCGACGGTGCGCACCTCGCGCCCTTCGCAGGCCAGCGCCAGCGTGAT
>JAHFBX010000340.1 GCA_023249815.1 Candidatus Eiseniibacteriota bacterium | reverse complement strand
CGGTCAGGAGCGTGGCGGCGCATCGAATTGGTAGAGCCAGAAGCGCAAGCGTGAACCGGAGGCGTGGCGGCGAGCGGTTGCCGTGGCCCGGCGCCGGCGTCATCGTCGTCGTCATGGAACCACCTCACCGCACGGCGCATCGCGAGGACATCCCCAGCTGGGGCTGGGTGGCGCTCGGCCTCATGCGGCTGTGGGCACTCCTGCCGCTGGCCGTGCTCGTGGCGGGCATCTGGTGGTGGACGCACGGCGGAGCTCGCCAGGCCCCACGCCTGCTGAAGCAGGCGGTACAGCACGTGCGGGCCGCCGTGGACTCGGGGGTCGGACGATAGCGCGGCCGACGCGCCACCGGTCGGTTTGCTAACATCACCGGATGTCGGCAAGCGTTCCAGAACCCGCCGCCCACCGCTTCCTCGGCCCCACGCGCCGGCATGGATTGCTCGCCGCGTTCGCGTCGCTGCTCGTGCTCGGCTGCTACTCCGCGCCGCAGGCGTCGTCCAGCGCGACGGCGGTCTCGGCGACTTCGGGTAACCCCATGCCCCAGCCGCGGCTCGAGGACTGGATCGCCGAGCCCGGAACCCAACAGGCGTTCAAGCCGTTCATGTTGCACGCCGACTACTGGGTGGGCATCAACCAGCGCGCGAAGCTCGACACCATCGTGTTCGCGCTCGACAACGGTGCGCGCTGCTGCCAGGTCACCAATCGCGACAGCACGTGGGCCGTGGACTACACGTGGGTGTACCCGCACAACCTGCTGCCACCTCGCTGGTATGACGCTAACGCACTGTTCCACGTTGGCGACTCGCTGCACCTTGCCGACAACGCCGACCTGAGACTCACGTTCGGCACCATGCGCCTGGGTGTGCGCGCGAAGTCGCTGCAACAGGCCACGGCCGAGGCGTATCGCCAGTGGCCTGCCGAGATGCCGGTTCCGCTGCGCGGACGTCTGAACCTCAAGCTCGACCGCGCGCGCAAGGCACTCGAGACCGATCCCACGTTCAAGCCGGCGAGCAAGGGGCGCTAGGTCGCGGCCGGCTTGCTCGTCATTGGCGCCTCGACCGACTCATTCGTGTTCGTGAGGCGTCCCTGTGGGTGCACCCGTGAGTTCGCCGGGTGACCCGTCACGTCCAGCCGCCCCGCTGACGAATCCGCAAGGCCTACGTCAACACGTTGCGGCTCAACACCTCGTGCGGGCGTCTTCGTATCGGCACGGGCACTGCTCTGGAAAGGGTGTACGAGGGCATTCTCCCCAGGCCCAAGCCAAAGGTCGCTGTCGCGACCGCGCAGGAGGATTCCATGAAGCCCATCCGCATCCTGATCCTGACCGCCATCCTGGCCTTGATCACCGCCTCGTTCGCCGCTGCCCATCCCGTCACGCCGCGCGTGGATCGGCGCGAGGCGCGCCAGCACATGCGCATCCACCAAGGCGTGAAGAGTGGCCAGTTGACGCGCGGCGAAGCGCGCCGGCTGCGCGCCGGCCAGGCACACGTTCGTCGCACGGAGCGCCGCGCCAAGGCGGACGGCAGGGTGACGCTGCGCGAGCGCGCACGCATGGAGCGCGCGCTGGATCGGCAGAGCCGGCACATCGCGCGGCTCAAGCACAACGGCCGTTCGATCTAGCGACTGACGATCAACCGAAGCGCGTCGCGTTCGACCCCTCACAGCCAGGGCAAGGAACGGGCGGCGCGACGAACCCCCGGCGGAGCGATCCGCCGGGGGCGTTTGTTCACACGGCTACGCGGGCGGCCATACTCACGGCTCGTGCGGAAGCTCGAGCGGGCGCTGGAACGAGATCGTGAACGCCGGCGAGCGACTCCCCGGACCCACCGGCACCGAATACTCGAAGCGCAGCGTCATCAGCGGATCCGGGATGCCGGGACGCCAGCCGAGTCCACCGCCGGCTTCGAACAGCCACTCCTCGGGCTTGGGCCAGTCGCGGCGCGAACTCACCGCTTCGCCCGTGAAAGGGTCGCGTCCCCACGAAGCGCCCGCCGCACCGTAGACGCTGCCCTGGAGCGGCAGCCACGCCGGCAGGCGCAAGTGAAGCAGCGTCGGCAGATCGTCCACGAGCACCAAGTCGTTGCGCACGAACAGTCGCCCGGTGCTGTTCCAGATGTGTGACTCGATGGTACGCATGTCCCCCGTGCCACCGAACGTGAACGATTCCTGCGGCAGCGCTTCGCCGCGCAGCCTGCCGTAGCTCACCCTGGGCACGAGTGCCCAGTGCGAGCCGATCGACACGTCGCCGGCAAGGGTCCCGCGCGAACGTCGGTAGAACCGGTCGCTGCCGAGCTTCGGGTCGCTGATCCAGTGCGCGACCTGGGCGCGGAATCGTGTGCCGGGCACGGGCAGCGTCACGGCGGGCGCGAGCTCGCGTATGCGGCCCTCGGCCACGCTCCGGTTGTCCCTGGGATCCGGCGTGTTGCCGAACACGTTCCAACGCGTCGTGTAGCGAAGCGACGACTCGAGCTGGTCGCGCCAGCCCAGCGATGCCGAGGCGCGATCGGTGCCCAGACGCAATGTCGTTCGCCAGCCATCGCGACGCAGGTAATGGTAGCTGTCCCTGCCGAACATCACGGCGCCCAGCGTGGAGAAGAACGCCTCGTAGCGGTCGCGCTCGAGCGGTTCGGTCCAGCGCCCGCCCGCAACGCGGAGGCCGAGCCGGGAATGGAGTGACCGCACCGCCCAGGAATACGTCCACGCGCCCTCACCGATCACGTCCTCCGTGCCGGTCGTGTACTGCGCTCGTCCGGTGAGCCGCCCGGGAACGGGTGAGCGAAGTCCGAGACTCAGGCCCAGCTGCCCGCCATCCACGCGATTGAAGCCCAGCGCGGGCGACCACGAGAGCCGCGTCCGTCGCTCGCCGGCACGCCGGGCGCCCAGCGGCCGGGCCAACCCTGCCGCGAGCGCGGAGTCGAGTCCGGCAGTATCCACGGGCGCCGCCGTGACCCCGAACCACGCGTCGGTGGAGTCCGAGAGCGTGCGCATGTGCGCGTCGAGCGCGCTGTCCGCGGGCGCCACCTCGGCACGGGTGCTCCCGGCGAGCAGCGTGCCGCAGGCCATGGCGAGTGCCCACACCGAGCGCCACGACCGCTTCACGACCGCCTCCGCCCGCCACCGACACGGACACGGACGCGCGTGCCGGCCGCGCGCGAGCCGGGCGCCGCGAACATCGAGTCCGGCAGGCCGGCGTTCACCTTGTAGTCACTGAACGCCATGCCGAAGTCGAACGAGCGCCCGAACTTCGGCACGGGCACGGTGAGTTCCATGCGCACGAGCGCTCGCGACAGCACCCAGAAGTCACCGGCGCGGGTGCGTTCGACCACCATGTGCGGGATGCTCTTCAAG
>JAHFBX010000067.1 GCA_023249815.1 Candidatus Eiseniibacteriota bacterium | reverse complement strand
CGCAGGGGGTGCCGCTTCACTGACGCGTTAGGGGGGGTGCATGCTCACTGACGCACCACAAGGGGACTTGCCGCGGTAGCGGCGGACGAACCGCACGCGCTACACTGGCTCGCGCTTCCGCGGCTTGGATCCTTCGTCCCCTCCGCAACGACACGTGCCGCCACCCCGTCCGCCCTCCGGAGCCCGTGATCCTGTGAGTGACCGCATCTATCACGGCCGGCTGCAGGCCAGCGTGTCCGAGGTCGTGGACGCCATCGACCTCCTGCCTCACTACGAGCTCGCCGCGATCGCCGTGCTCGAAGGACAGGAGCGCCCGGGTGAGGAGCCGGCGGTGCGACGGCGGCTCCGAGCCGAGGGCATTCCGCCGCGCGAGCACCGCGGTGCGCTGCTCGTGGAGCCGGGAGAGCTCGAGCGGTTCAGCTCCGCCGGACTCCTGCGCGGCGGTGACGAGGTGTTCTTCTCGCTCGAGTGGAACGACGAGTTCGAGCCGTATCCCACGCGAGTCGCCGCCGACAGCGTGGACTTCCGCGAAGTGCTGCCGCTGGGGCTCGAGGACTGGATGCTGGAGACGGGCTGCGTGCTGGCGGTGGGTGATGGGGCCGGGCTCAACTACGCCACTCCGTCGCTCGAGCTGCACGAGCGACTCTCCAAGCGATTCCCACCGGCCCGCCGGTGAACGAGGCGCCCGGCGGCGCATCGCGCCTGGTGCCGCTGGACCTTCCAGGTCCGGCGGGTCGACTCGAGGGGCTGCTTCAGGAGCGCGAAGGCGAGTCGCATGCGCGGGTCGCGCTGGTCTGCCACCCGCACCCGCTCTACGGCGGAACGCTCCACAACAAGGTGACCCACCGCATCGCCGCGACGCTCCACGCGCGCGGTGCCGCCGTCCTGCGCTTCAACTTCCGCGGCGTGGGCAGGAGCGAGGGCGTGCATGACAAGGGTCGCGGCGAGCTGCACGACTCGCTCGCGCTGCTCGATTGGCTCCGCCGGCGTCACCCAGCCGCGGAGGCCTGGGTGGCGGGATTCTCGTTCGGGTCGTGGGTGGCGTCGCGCGTCGCGGCGTCCGAGACCGCGGTGAAGCGGCTCATCATGGTGGCACCGCCGGTCCACACGCAGACGTTCGACGAGATGCGCGGCGCTCCGGTGCCGAAGCTCGTCATCCAGGGAACCGCGGACGCGGTCTGCCGCCCCGAGAATCTCGCGCGCGTGTTCCCGACCTGGGCCGAACCCAAACGGCTCGAGGAGGTCGAGGGTGCCAGCCACTTCTTCGACCGCCGGCTCGTCGAGCTGGGAGCGGCACTCGAGCGCGGACTCGCGGCAGGGTAGGGGCTTCGAGGCCCACGCGGCCGACCGACTTTCAGCGAAGCAGTGCCACACGCCTCGCCGCGGTCGCGGCGCCGTTCACCACCACGCGTGAGAAGTAGAGCCCGCCCGCCAGCGTGCGCGGGGGCGAGGCCGCGAGCTCGCGCGAACCGCCCGCGAGCGCGCCGTGCCACAGCGTCACGACGCGCCGGCCGGCGAGATCGTAGAGCGCCCAGTCGACGTCCGCGTCCCGCGACAGGCGCAGGCCCTGGCGCAGCATCGCTGCCGAGGGATTCGGCCACAGGGGCCCCAACTCGACGCGGGTCTCCGAGCCGAGCGGCACGCCGGCGGTGGCCTGGTTCGGGAAGCGCACGCGCACGTCGTCCACCCACCAGCCGCCACCTCCCACGAACAGGTCGCTGCTCATGCGGAATCGCACGCGGATCGGGCCGGGCGCGTACGGTGAGAGGTCGACGCGCTCGTTCCGCCAACTCGACTGGCGGCCGCTCCAGCACGGCGCGTCGAGCGGCAGGCCCTGGTCGGACGACGTCATGAGGTGGGAATAGCCGTCCACCGGGGTCGCCGGGACGAACTCGCCGCCGTTCACCTGCACCTCGACGCGCGCACCGTCGTACGCCGCCGTGGGAGATCCTTCCTCGAGGTCATAGCGGTGGGCGAACGTGAGCGTGCAGCCGGGTGCGACGCCGTAGACGAGACTGCTGGTGAGCGCCGCGTCCTGGTAGGGGCCGTAGGGAATCGAATCCCGGCCACAATGCCATGCCCCCGAGCCCGCCGGCGCGCCCGCCAGCTCGACGCGGTGCCACTCGTCGCGCCGGTTGAAGCGTACGTTGGAGTGAGTCCACGGCGACGGGTTCCAAAAGCCGTCCACGTGGTCGAACCCCACGCGCAGCGTGTCGAAGAGCTCGTTCGAGTAACCCATGTTGAGCCCCGCCGAGGCGTCGCGGGCCACGAAACGGTAGCCGATCTTGGAACCCTGCGGCACGCCGGCGCCGATCGACACCATGAACGAATCACGACCCGCGCTCGTCGCAACGACGAAGTGCGTCGGTCCGCCCTCCACCTCGTATTCGCACCATACGAGCTGGACTCCCAGGTTGTCGGTGACGCGCGCGAGGAGCGGTTGCGGCAGGCGCGCGGCGGCCTGCGCGTATTGCGCCCAGTGCGTCACGACCGGCGCGGTCTCATCGGGGCCGACACGCGTGGAGAACGCAGGGCCATGGCCGGGAAGCGAGGCGACGACACCCGCCGGCGCGGCGTCGGCGTCGAATGCATACTGGATCGTGGTGCCGGAGCTTGCCCCGGGCAGGAACGCGGTGAACGAATCCGGCGTCACCGGGGTCATGGGCACCACCGACCACGACGCGAACGGATCGGTCCGCCAACGGAGCGTCACCCTGGAGGGATCCACGGCGATCGGGATGCCAGCCTGATCCACGTGTATCCGAAGTCCCACGGGCCGTGCCAGCCCCGGCGTCTCCGTGTCGGGCAGCCGGGTGTGCGAGAGCCGCAGCCGGCCGGCGCGCGAGTCGAGCGACGCGTCCAACAGCATGCGACCGCCCGTGTACTGCGCCACCGTGGTGGGGAACGCGGCGCGGATGCCGTCGAGTTTCGCAAGGTCGCTTGGCGAAGCCGCGAAGCCCCGCGGGACGATCAGGATGAACGCCACGCGGACGGTCGGCGGCACAGGCGGTGCAGGCGGGAGCCGCGAACCATTCGCGGTCACGACGTCCTCGATTCCGAAACGCCAGCTCGGCCCGCGTGCGGTGAGCGACGCGTTCGGATCGCTGTAGGTCACGTAGGGTCCGGGCGGCCAGAACTGGGCGCCCGGGGAGATCACGAAGAACGAGTCCACCAGCGAGCCCGGGCGCACGCCCATCAGGTACTGGTCGAGCGGGCCGAAGCGCGCGATCGGCGGGTGGGAGAAGAACGTGTCCGGCCCCGCGGCCTCCCAATCCGGCCCCTCCATGACCGAGCCGTCGGAATCGAAGAAGAAGCTCCAATGCTGATAGGCGCGCCCGAGCAACACCGTCGCGGGGCTGCCGCCGATGTCCACCATGGGATAGGCGAGCCACTGGTGGCCGAACTCGTGCGCCAGCACGTCCTGCGTGACGTAGTTCGGGAGCCCCGGGACGTCCACGGAGGGATCCGCGGGGTAGCGGTCCAAACCGTTCATCGTGAGCAGCGTCTGCACTCGCGGCGGTAGACCCAGCGCGGCGTTCCAGTCGTAGAGCGAGAGCCCTATCCCCTGGTTCGCGTTGCGTGTGGGCCACGCGGCCGCGAGCGCCGTGGGCGAACCGAGCCAGTTGCTCAAGCCGCTCGTGAGCCAGAATGCGAGTTGGTCGTAGTCGTCGCCATGCGTGCGATAGAACGCTCGCGCTGCTGCCGCGACGTCGAGGTTGATGTTCCCGTTCTTGTCCGGGAAGAAGAACGTCCCATCGTCCTCGAGCACGGCGATCTCGCCGATGTCGACGGAGTTCGGCGTCGGCAGCACCGTCGCGGCGCCCAGAGCGGCGCGTGTCACGGCGGCTCGGAATGCTCCGTCCAGGGCATCGACATCGGTGCCGCAGGCTCGTTCGAGTGGGGTCTCCGCGCCGCTCGTGGCGAGTGGAGCGAGCGGCCCGGGCGAGGGGCGAGGCGCGCGTAGTGGCGATGCCACGGTGTGGCCGCTCGCGACGCAGAGCAAGAGGAGGATCGATACCGCGCGGGAGCGCGAGCGGGGCCGGCGGCGAAGACCTGGATGCGAGAGCAAGGCGCGAAGCATCGCAGGGAGTCTAGCGTGAGCGCGCATCGCGTCCCAGCCCCATTCGGGCGAGACCAAGTCCGTGCGCGCGCATGGTATGGTAGCCATCCTTCGAACACAGGGAGCCGCGCGTGAACCTCGATTGGCACCGCCTCAAGGCGGTCGTGCTCGAAAGTGACGACTGGGGGCTGTGCGCCTGGGTGCCGGACGACCGCGCGCACCGCGCGCTGGCCGCGCTCCCCGCGTTCCGATCCGAAGCGGGCCTCCGCTACGGGCGCTCGACGCTCGAGAGCGCCGCGGACGTGAACGCGCTCACCGAGCTCCTGCTCGGCCGCTTGGGCGGCGACGGGCTTCCGCCCGTCTGGCAGGCGAACACCATCGTCGCGAACCCCGACTACGAGGCCATGGCGCCACCCTTGTTCGAGTTCGCGGAGTTGCCGCTCGTCGAACAGCCCGCGGTGCCAGCGCGCTGGGAGCGACCGGGGCTGTGGGACGCGATCCGCCGCGCGGAGGGCGAAGGCGTGTGGTGGGCGGAACTCCATGGCCTCCATCATCTGCCCGAGACCGCCTGGCTCATCGCACTCCGCCGCGGCCAGGACGACGCGCGTCGCGCGCACGAGCAGCAGAGCCCGATCGGGACGGCGGTGGAGGCGAGCGGGGAATACGATGCAAGTGAGCCGCGCGCGCTGCGCGAGCGCGACCTGCGCCGGGCGATCGAAGTGTTCCGCGTCCTGTTCGGTCGCGTGCCCACGTCCTTCTGTCCGCCCGACCACCGCTTCGACGACTGGCTCGAGCACGAGGCCGCATCGCTCGGACTCACGACGCTCCAGGGGAAGCCCGAACAAGCGGGACACGCGCTGCCGCCGCTGCGCCGGCGCTGGCTGGGCCTGCGCTTTCCGCACCTGGACGGCGATCGCTTCCATCTGCCACCTCGCATTGCGTTCGAGCCGTGCGGCAACGCGCCAGCGCCCGGACGACGCGGGCTCGAGGCGGCGCATCGTGCCGCGCGCGACGCCTGGCGGCGAGGGCAGCCCGCAGTGGTGAGTTCGCACCGCATGAACTACTCGCACCTGGATCCGGAGTGGTCCGCGGCGAGCCGGCGCGCGCTCGACACGCTGCTCGAGCGGCTGTGCGCCGACGGCGCGGTGTTCGTGACCGATCACGAGTTGCGCCAGCTGATCGAGCGGCACTGGTCGGTGCGCGAGCTGGGCGGCCGGGGTGTGCTGCTGCGACACTACGGCGTGCCGCGAGAGACGCTCCGTTTCGCGGCACCGGCCGACGTTCGCGGGGCGCGCTTGAGCGGACCGCACGACGACCCCAAGGCGGAACTCGATGTGGCGGACGGCATGGCGGAGGTGCGGGTGAACCTGGGCGAGTACGTGATCGAGTGGACGCGCGCATGAGCGACACGCGCGCGACGCCTACGCCGGGACTCTGGCGTCGGTTCACGTCCGGCGGTAGCGGGCGGTTCACGCCATGGAAGTTCAACTGGCTCGCAAACCACAAGATCGTCGCCGCGCTCGAGCGGGTGCGACACCACGCGCGCGGCGAGCTGCTCGACGTGGGCTGCGGATCGAAGCCGTTCGCGCGCATCTTCACGGGGCAGGTCCTCCGCTACCGCGGCACCGACCTCGCGGCGTCTCGCTATCTTGGAGATGCCGGGCCGGACGCGTTCGCCCGCGCCGAAGCGCAGCCGTTCCGATCGGGCTCGTTCGACACCGTGCTCGGACTCTCGATGCTCACCTACCTCCCCGAGCCCGGTCGGATGATCCATGAGGCGCATCGCGTGCTCCGCCCCGGGGGAGTCCTGATCCTCGAGTTCACCCAGATGGTGCCGCTCCATGATGAGCCCTACGACTACTTCCGCTTCACGCGTTTCGGCGCGGAACACCTGCTCCGCGAGGCGGGCTTCGAGCCTATCGAGGTGGTGCCCGTGGGCGGACTGTGGGCGCGCTTGGGCTTGAGCACGATCGCCGCGCTCAACCGCATCAATCGCGGTCCGGCGCGCGTGCTCACGGAGATTCCTGTACGACTCCTTTACATCGTGCTCCAGCTCGGCTTCGAACTCCTCGACCGGATCTTCTTCGATCCTCGCGAGGTGCTGGCGAACGTCGTCGTTGCGCGCAAGCGCGGTTGACCCTGTGCCGAGTGTGCGCCTAGCCTTGCGGCATGTCCCAGCCGCTTCCGGCGCCAACCCCGGTGGTCCGGCTGGTCCCCGAGCTCGTGGAGTACGCGGCCGAGCGCTTCGGCGAGCGGCCGTTCCTGCTGCGGTTCACCGCGGGCACGTGGTCCGGCTACACGTTCATGGCCGCCGCCCGGGCGGTCCGGGCCTATGCCGCGCTGCTCGAGCGCGAAGGCGTGAGGCCGGGCGCGCGCGTCGCGCTGCAGAGTGACAACCGGCCGGAGTGGGGCCTGGCCTATCTGGCGGTGCTTGCCACGGGCGCGGTGGTCGTGCCGCTCGACGCTCAATTGAAAGAGCAGGAGGTGGGCGAGATCCTCGCCGCTTCCGAGGCGACGCATGCCGTGGGCGACTCGCGCCACCTGCCCATGCTGGCGGCGGCCCGCGCCAGCCGCCGGCCCATGCTGAAGCTGCTGTCGTTGGACAGTGATGCCGGCGTGCCGCACTGGGACCAGGCACAGCGTGAGTACGCCGCGGCGCCACCGCGCGCGACACCGGCCCAGCCGGACGACCTTGCCGTGCTGCTATTCACGTCAGGCACCACGGGCCAAGCGAAGGGCGTCATGCTGTCGCATCACAACCTGCTCTCGAACGTGGAGTCCGTCGCGCGCACGTTCGAGTTCGGTGCGGCGGACCGGTTCCTGAGCATCCTGCCGCTGCATCACACGTTCGAGTCCACCGGCGGCCTGCTGTGCCCGCTGCGCGTGGGCGCGAGCGTGTGCACCGCGCGCGGACTCGCCTCGCGTGAGCTGCGCGAGGACATGGCCTCGAGCGGCGCGACGCTGTTCATCGGTGTGCCGCTGCTCTACGAGAAGCTCATGACCGCGATCGACAAGGGCATCGACGATGCTCCGTTGCCCGCGCGCTGGATGGCGAGATCGCTGCTCGCGATCTCGCGCGCCGTGCGCCAAGTCACCGGGCTCCGGCTCGGCCGGACGCTCGCGCGACCGCTCCGCCGCAAGGCTGGCCTGGACCGCCTGCGCATGTTCGTCACCGGCGCCGCGCCATTCGCCCCCGAAGTGTTCTGGCGCTACATCGACATGGGCTGGCCGATGCTCGAGGGCTACGGCCTGACCGAGACCTCGCCGGTGGTGTGCGCGAACCGCCCTTTGAATCCGTCGCCGGGCGCCGTGGGCTGGCCGATGCCGGGGGTGGAGGTGCGCATCCACGACCCCGACCCCGACGGCGACGGCGAGATCGTGGTGCGCGGGCCCAACGTCATGCTCGGCTACTGGCGGCAGCCGGAGATGACCGCCGACGTGCTTCGCGACGGCTGGTTCTACACCGGCGACCTGGGCCACGTGCTGCCCGACGGTCGCGTGCGCATCACCGGCCGGCTGAAGAACATGATCGCCACCGCAGCGGGGAAGAAGATCTACCCCGAGGAAGTCGAGGTGCAGCTCATGAACTCGCCGTACGTGCTCGAGGTGGTGGTGGCGGGCGGCTTGGACACGCGCGGCGAGCGCGAGGAGGTGCACGCGCACATCTTCCCGAACCTTCCGGCGCTCGTGGGCCTGGCCAAGGCCACGGGCGCAACGTGCGACGACGCGTTCGTGGAGACGGTCTTGAAGCGCGAGGTCGAGGAGCGCGGCGAGGCGCTGGCGCCCTACAAGCGGGTCAAGCGTGTCATCGTCTGCCGCTGCGAGTTCCCGAAGACCACGACGGGCAAGATCCGCCGCGGGCCGGGGCTGCTCGCGAGCTAGCGGAAGGCGTGCCGGCACGACTCGGCCCCGGCCGGTCGCGCCGGGGCCGCCGCCGCCTCGTCCGCATTCCGCTCAGGACTTCACCTCGCTCGAGCAGAGCACACTGCCGTCCGTCTCGAACTGGAACCGGTAGCGGTGGAGCGTCGGGCCACCCGTGAAGCTCCCTCCGGACCACTCGCGCTCGCCCAGCACTCCGCGCGATGCCCAGATGACGTGGAACGGCCCCTCGCGTTCGGAGCGGAGCGGGACATGCGCCGTGGCGCCGTCCTCGAGTGTCTCCACCACCACGGTCCGGTCGGCGACCGAGATGCGCACCCGCTCGACGGCGCGACCGGAGTGGTTGACCACCTCGATGTCGTTCGAGCCGCCGGTCTTGAGACCGGGGAATGTCTTCCATCCGTACCAGACGGCCGCAGCGACGAGTGCGAGCAGGAGCAGTCGTTTCATGTTCGCTTGCCTCCCGTGAGAAAGGTGGAAGCTCGAGGCGGGAGCATACGCGCTTCCCACCCGCGAGGTGACTGCGAACCGGACCCCTGCGGCCTCCGGGCATCAGCGCCGCGCCGGGCGCCGCTCCGTGCGCCACACGACACCGTCGCCCCGGACGAACTCGAAGCGATGTCGCATGGGAATCGGCCCGTGCGTGAAGCGCCCGCCCTTCCAATGCTGGTCCTGGTCGCCGCCCTCCGGCCGCCAAGCCACGTCGAACGTGCCATCGCGATCGCACCGGAACGTCACGCGAGTGCTGGCGCCGGGTTCGAGCGCCGCCACCTCCACCCGTCGGCCCGCTACCGAGAAGCGCAGGCGTTCGAGCGGCCGGCCGCTGCGATTGACCGCGACCAGCTCGTGAGCGCCGTGCGCGCGCGACTGGACGGTGCGGTGCCACCCGTAGGCGGCGACGAGCAACAACGGCGCGATCCACAGCCAGCGCGGCATCCCTGCCTCCAGCGTCGTGACCCGTCCGTGGGTCGCGAGCCAGCATAGCCTCGCAACGGCTCGAACGTCACGTGCCCGCCCCGCTCACTCCGATGCCGGTCCCTCGCCGCGCAGGCCCTTCGCCTCCTCCGAGAGCCGCACCGGCGAGGCCGCCGACTCGCGCGTGCCCCGGAACGCGCGATAGAACGTGATCGCGGCCATCAAGTAGAGCACCGCCGTCATGTAGAACGGCATCTCGTAGCCGAATCGCTCGATGATGAGGCCGGCCGTCGCGGCGCTCACCGCCCAGCCCACGTTCCAAAGCATGTTCATGAGGCTCGTGGATCGCGCTCGCAACTCCTGGGGAAGCACTTCCATGATGAACGCTTGGAGGAGTGGCGTGGACGCCTGCATGAAGGTGGCGCGAAGCCAGAACGCTCCCACGGCGAGCGGCAGGTGGCGCTCGCCGCCGAGCAGGACGAGGAACGGCAGCGAGAGCAGTTCCGACGCGACAGCGGTGCCGAGCTTCCCGAACCGCCGCGCCACCGCCGGGCCGGTCAGCGCGGCGAGTGCCGTGAACACTTGCGCGACACCGAAGAACAGCCCGATCTGCGCACTCGTGCACGCGAAGCGGTTCTGGAAGTAGAGGTTCATGAACGGGATCACGAGCCCGGCGCCACACCCAATGAGCGCGGCGTTCAACGCGATGGGGCGCAGCTTGCGGAGCTCGTGAGCCGGTGGTGGCGGTGCGCCGGCGGCGGCGCGCGGCTCCTCGAGCCCGCGCAGTACGGCGAGCGGCAACGCCGCCGCCGCTGCGAACGCCGCGCCCACGAGCAGCGCCACGCGATAGGCCGAGAACAGGCTCATCGTCGGAACGAGTGCCTCGAGCCATGACGGAAGTGCGCCGCCCAACGCGTTGCCGAACACGCCCGCCAGCAGCGCGCTCGCGAAGAACACGCTGAACAGGTGGGTGCGCTCGCGCGGCGTGGAGTGGTCAGTGAGGAACGGCGCGGCGGCGATCTGGAACAACGACTGGCCGAGCCCGGCGGCGAAGCCGGCTCCCAGCACGAGCGGCTCGTTCGTACTGAGCGCGCGCAGCAGGTGTCCAACCCCCTCCAGCACGGCGCCGAGCATGAGCGTTCGACGGCGGCCCCAGCGGTCCGCGAGCCAGCCGGCGGGCAACGCCGCCACCACCATGCCGACGGCGCTCGACGAGATGGCTCGGCCGACGAACGCCTCGCTATGCCCGCCGGCGACGAGATAGAGGTTGAACAGCACGGCGAAGATGCCGTGCGCGGTCCACATGAGGAACTCGGCGGACAGGTAGAGTCTCGCCGGGCGTGAGAACCGCCGCGCCGCGTCGAGGAAGTCATGCCACGCCTCACGTACCGCGGTCATCCCGTCAGCCTCCCTGCCGAAAAATGACCGAGGCGGCCGCCCGTCAGGGCCGCCGCCTCGCGTGTTCAGTGATGCGGCTTCAGCCGACCGGATCGAGGATCGTCGTGTCCACCGTGTGGCCGTTGGCCGTCTCGCCACGGGACCGCATGTGCGGTTCGTAGGCGGCCGGCGTGAGGGCGATGAAGACCCGGGCAGGTACGTCCCCGGCATTGTCGATGGAGTGCGGTATGCGTCCGTCGAAATGGCAGGAGTCGCCCATCTCGAG
>JAHFBX010000066.1 GCA_023249815.1 Candidatus Eiseniibacteriota bacterium | reverse complement strand
GTCGAGGAGATCCATCGCGAGTACCTCGCCGCGGGCGCCGAGCTGGTGGAAAGCAATACGTTCGGCGCCAATGCGATACGGCTCAGCGCTCATGGATTGGATGAGAAAGCGCGCAGGCTCGCGCGCCAGGGCGTCAAGTTGGCGCGGAACGCCCGCGAGGTGGTCGGGACGGCGGCATTCGTCGCCGGCTCGATGGGACCGCTCGGACGGGCGCTCGAACCTTTCGGACCGGTCTCGCCCGCCGAAGCCACGGCGGCGTTCCGCACTCAGGCCGAGGGGCTCCTCGAAGGCGGCCTGGACGTGTTCGTGCTCGAGACCTTCCAGGACCTGAACGAGATCCTGCTCGCGCTCCGCGCCGTGCGCGCCGTCACCGCGGAGGTGCCCATCGTCGCACAGATGACGTTCGGCACCGACGGCAAGACACGCTATGGCCACACGCCCTCGCTGGTCGTGCGCGCGCTCAAGCAGGCGGGCGCGAACGTGGTCGGCGTGAACTGCGGGCTCGGCCCGCAGGCGACGCTCGAGCTGCTCGAACAGTTCGTGGCTGCGGCCGACGGCACACCGGTCTCGGCCATGCCAAACGCTGGCCTGCCCCAGTTCGTCGAGGGTCGTTACGTCTATCTGTCGAGCCCCGAGTATTTCGCAGACTTCGCGGCACGCGCCACCGCGCTCGGCGTTCGGCTCGTGGGCGGCTGCTGCGGCACCACGCCGGCCCACATCCGCGCCATGCGCGAGCGGCTCGCCTCGCACCTCCCCGCGGAATCCCTCCCGAGCGGCGCCGAAGTGCGCGTGCTGGAGCCCGCGGCCGCGGAGGGCGGCGGCGAGTCCGAGGAGCCGAGCCTGCTGCGTCTCATGCGCTCTCGATTCGCGGTGAGCGTGGAGATCGATCCGCCGCGCGGCATCCAGACACAGAAGGTCATGGCGGGCGCGCGGCTCATGGCGGAGCGCGGCGTGGATTGCATCAACATCGCGGACAGCCCCATGGCGCGCATCCGCATGAGCGCGATGTCGCTCGCCACCCAGATCCGCCGCGAGCTGCCGAATATGGAGCTCATCCTCCACTACACGACTCGCGACCGGAACCTGATGGCGCTCCAGAGCGAACTGCTCGGCGCCCACGCGGTGGGGCTGCGCAACATCCTGTGCCTCACGGGCGACCCGCCGAGCCTCGGCGACTACCCCAACATGACCGCGGTGTTCGATACCGATTCGGTGGGGCTCATCAAGATCGTGCGGCAGCTGAACGCCGGCACGGACCAGGCCGGCTCGTCCATCGGCGGACGCACCGCGTTCGCGGTGGGCTGCGGCGTGAACCCGACCGCCGAGGACCTGAAGACCGAGCTGGAGCGATTTCAGCGCAAGCTCGACGCCGGCGCCCAGTTCGTGATGACGCAGCCCGTCTACGAATTGGAGAGTTGGAAGCGCTTCCTGGACCAGCTCGGCGGCACTCCGAAGGTGCCGCTCCTGATCGGCATCCTGCCGCTCCAGTCGTTCCGCCACGCCGAGTTCCTGCACAACGAGGTGCCCGGCATCCAGGTGCCGGACTGGATCCGGCGCCGCATGCACGACGCGGGCAACGAGGGCCAGAAGGTGGGCGTGGAGCTCGCTCGCTCGCTGCTCGCCGAGGCGCGTGATCTCGCTAACGGCGTCTACCTGATGCCGTCGTTCGGGCGATACGAGAACTGCCTCGACGTGCTGGACGGCGTGCTGAATGGCGCGCGCGGCCGGGGCTGACGAACGCTGGGGCGTCAGCCTGCCGCCAGGTCGACGCGCCATGCCTCCCCGCTCCTGAGCTACTGCGGTCCGCTCCGAGTCGGTGGGCTACCTTGAGGAGACGAGGTGAAGCCCGCGCCGCCTGCGTTCGCGATCCGTATCCCCGACGAGGCGCTCATCGATCGGCGGTCGCGTCTCGAAGAACGTGCTGCTGACCAACCTGATGTTGCGCCGGGCCACGGGCGCGATAGCCTCGTTCTGCTGGTTCTACTGCGCACGTCGCCACGAACCCTGATCGATCCGCCAGCACAATCCGGTGCGTGTGCCGACGGTGTTCGCGTCCTTTGCGAAAGCGATCCTGCACCCCCGACGCGCGTGGGTGGAGCCGGTGTATCCGAGGATGCGACGCTGGACGAGAGTGCCGGCCGACGGCCGCTTCGCCGCGCGTGTTGGACGGCGCCCGCGTGCCGCCGGTAGCATCTGAAGATGAGTTCGTGTTGTTCCTTGTTCTGTGCCACCAGCCAGCGCCAGTTCACTGCCGCCGTGGCCCGGCGCGATCTCGATCAGTATCGCAGGCGTGGGCCTGATCAAACGACGCGCCTGCTGCGAGACGCCATTATTGGCGCCGGGAGCGGGAGCAGCGTGCTGGATGTCGGCGCTGGTATCGGTGCGCTCAGCTTCGAGCTGTTGGCTGCTGGGGTTCAGAGGGCTACCGCCGTCGAGGCGGCGACGGCGTACCTCGCCGCTTCTCGCGAGGAGGCTGTTCGCCGAAACGTCGTTGACCGGCTCGAACTGATTCAAGGTGACTTCGTCGACATTGCCGGAGACATCCAGCCCGCCGACATCGTGGTGATGGATCGGGTGGTTTGCTGCTATCCCGCCTACCCACCGTTGCTCGAAGCAGCGCTGCGGCGCGGCCCGCGAATGTTTGCGTTCTCGTTCCCGCGCGACCGGTGGCCTATCCGCGCGGTGATTGCCGTCGAGAATCTCTGGCGCGCCATGCTTCGGAATCCGTTTCGGGCGTTCGTGCACTCCGCGCGAGCCATGGAGCTGCTGGTCGAGCAGTACGGCTTCACGCGGTTGCGGCGTCGAGAAACGCTGGTCTGGTCGGCGGATCTCTATGTTCGAAAGGACACTGCCTCGCCCGCGACCCCCGGTGGGGAGTCGTAGCCACTACCAGCGGCCGTCGGTCCTCGAACCGACGCGCGCGAGCGTCAGCAGGCCGCCGGCTCCTGCGCCGCGGCTCGGGGCTCCGGGCGGGCTCGGCGCGCACGCCGCCAGGCACCGGCCTTTACGTGCGCAGCTTGACGCCCCCTGGCACGTGGCATCCGTTCGGCCAGGCGCTCGAGCTGAACCAGGCGTCGAATGTGAACTCCCTGGCACTCGGGGGAACCCGGTTGTTCGTCTCCGCGGGCAACAATGGACAGGCGTTCTTCTGCGACCCCGGCGACGCGGACTTCACCGTCACCAACCTCGACAACCTCGGACTCCATCCGGCCGTCTCTGCCAAGTCCTCGGCGTGGACGGGCACGGGCTGGGTGGTCGGGACGAACCGGTTCTTCTTCCGCAGCGCCGCGGGGCAGGAGCCCTGGGTGGTGACGGACGCCGGCCTCGGCTCGCTGGTGTGGACCACGTTCGCGACGCTCGAGCGACACCTGGTCGCGGCGTTCGATACGCCGCTCGCGGCCGTGATACGGGACAGCGACGACGACGGCGCGACCTGGCAGAACGAGGAGACGTTCGATGGCGCGTTCGTTTTTCACCTGGCGGCGAGTGGAGGCACGGTGTATGCCGCGCGGGCGGATGGCCTCTGGAAACGCGCCCCCGGCTCGATCTCGGTCGGCGGGGAACCCGCCCCAGGCCGACTTCGGTTCGCGCTCGCGGGACCGCAACCGTTCGGCGATCGGACCCGGGTTCGTTTCGAGCTTCCCGTGGCCGGGAGCGCGGCGATCGACGTCTACGACGTCTCGGGTCGGGCCGTGCGCGATCGGATCGCGGGGTCCTGGTCAGCCGGCTCGCATGAGGTGGAACTGGACGCTCGAGGATTGGCCCCGGGGGTCTACATGGCGGTGCTTTCGGCCGGCGGGATCCGTGATGTGGTCCGGCTCGTGCACGAGCGATAGCGCGATTGGCGCGTCGTGAGTGGGATCTCTACCGCTAGCGAAGCCAGGAGAACGATCTCGCTTCCTTGACCGCAGCCGCTCGGAGGCGTGCCCAGTAGATGCCGGCACGCGGGCGAAACGCGCCGGTCGTCGCACCGCTCCACGAGAAGTCGTGCTCCCCCGCGCCGAGCACGCCGCTCCACAACGTCGCGACCCGACGCCCCTCAACGTCTTGGATCGTGAGCTCGACCCATTGCTCGCGTGGGATGTCGATCGCGAACGTCACGCGATCATGGGCGGGACAGGGAGACGGCGGGCGTGAGAAGTGCACGTCGCTCGAGGACTTGGGCTCGGTGCCGACCTCGAGCGAGCCGACGGCCACGCCGATCGGGCAGGTCATGCTGCGCCAGCACGTGCTGCCGCCGTCGTCGTTGATGAACTGCGCCACGCTCGTCGCCACGATCGGGGCGGCGGGTGGGAGGCAGGCCTCGGGACTCTCGCTGGCGGCGAACGAGGTCGCGAGTTCCACCGGCACCGCGAGCGGATGCCCCGACCAGCGGAACACGCGGAAGTTGAGCGGCGCGACGGGCGGGTGGCTCACGACGTCGGCCGGACCCGCCGTGATGAGGTACTCCCCCGTTGCGGTGCGATCGATGCTGCGGATGCCGCGGCTCCCGAGCGGCAGCACGATCGGAGCGCCGAACTGCGCAGCCCCCGGCCCGGGGGACGGGTTCCCGGTCGCCAGGTCCGGCATATTGAGTAGCGGCACGATCAGCGCGTGCGTCCGCGGCGAGTTCGACGTGGTGGGGCCGTTGCCGTTCACGAGTGGCGTGCGAAAACCAATGTACGCGGTCGTTCCGTTCGGGGCCAGCGCCAAGCCCTCGACGTTCAACCCCTTCACCAGCTTCGGACTGACGCCTGACGCCGCGCTGGCCGCGAGCCCGAAATAGTTCGCACCGAGGCCATGCAGGTTGTTCACGTCCCAGGCGATGATGTCGTCGCGCAGCTGGTCGTACCGCCCGAGATACCCGAGACGGTAGGGCGGCGAGCCAGTGCCATCGCCGATGACTTGTGTCGCGAACAGGCGGCTGCGGTTCGGGCGCAGGTTCCCGTTCGCCGAGTTTCCGAGCGAGCCCAGCCAGAAGATGCGCGTGCCATTGTCATCCTCCAGCTTGACGGCTGACTCGAGATCCACCGTGAGGTCGGTGCCCGTGAGTCCGAGGCCTGGCTGAACGTTCAGCGAGTAGATCGCGGCCGGGCACGCGACGGTGGGATACCTCGCATAGAGCCGGAGGACGGCGTCCTCGTTGTTGTTGACGAACATCAGCGTGTCCCCCACTGCGACCGCGCCAGAGGCGTCGCCAAACGGGGCGGAGTGTGACCACGATTGGACGATCTGGGCGCGGCTGCCGTTCGGCATCAACGCCGACAGGCTCGCCAGGACAAGCCCTGCCGCTCGCGTCAGCGAGGCAGTGGTACGCGCACCCATAGGGGTGGGTTCAGGTCGTTGTCGAACACGAGCACGAGTTCCTTGCCGTCCGCCGAGACGGTGACGCCCTCGGGCTTGAGCCCGGGATACTCGTGCATCAGGGACGCGGGGCCTGTCCCCGGCCGCAGCCAGAACATGGCGCCCCCCCCGTCGCTCGGAAGACCCTTGGGCGAGTTCGCGAGAACCACCATGGATCCGTCGGGAAGCGCGAGCAGGTCCGAGATGCCGCGATGGATCGCGCCGCTCGGGCGGGAAGCGTCCAAGCTCGCGACGCGAAGGCGGGTGAGCGAGCCCGGCGCGATGCGTCCCGAACGCACTGCCTCCACGGCCTGATCCAGCCGGAGGATCGTGGCCGCGCCTCCGACCGTGAGTGGGGACTTGAGCCCCACGAACAGCGCACCCTGCCGATAGGCGAGTCCTTCGATGTCGAGGCTGCCATTCGGATCGAGCCTGGCGATCGTCAGGAGGCCGCCGCCGTTCCCGGCCCTTGCTTGCGTGAGATCGAGCCTCCCGATCACGCTCAGCACGCGTCCGGAGAGGCGCATGTGGAGGAGCATCCGGCGCGCAGCACTCGTCTTGCCCTTCTTGTTCTCGGAGTGCGACGTGGTCAGGAAGAACGTCCCGTCCGGCCCGGCGCAGATCGCCTCGGCGTCGTTCAGCTCGTCGATGTCCTGGATCACGACCGGGGCAGGCTCCAGGACACCCTCCCGGCTCATCGCGAACACCCAGGGCCGGTGCTTGCGATCCTCGGTCCCGGTGTCGTCACTCACGATGAGGTATCGGTCGAGTGCGGCCGACCACGCGATACCCGAGGGCTCGATGCTGGCGTTGTCCCGAAGGAGAGCGCCGGGCACCTCGATGCGAGCGGGAGCACTCCTCGCGACCGCCGTGCCGGACGCGAGGATACCGAGGGCGAGCATCGGACCGAGCGCGGTGAAACCGCCTCTCCGGCGGTGACTGCGAGTCACCGGATGCTCGGCAGTTCGGTCACGCGGCCGAGTTTCACCGCGCGCAAGGTGGTTTGTGCACATCATACTTTTGGAAGGCTACGCTGCTCTGACGCCCCTTGGTGGCCAACCGAGAATCCGCTCGCAGATCTCGCCCGACGGGCGTCGGCCACAGAATGCGGGCCCGAGCCAGCGCCGATCCGCCTGCAACTCCACGCTCGAACCTTGGCGGAGTGGGTTGCACGCTCGCAGTCTCTTCATACGCGATTATCTCCCTTTTCCAGCAACATAATCCATGGACTTCCAATTGTCATCGGCGTAACTTGAATGTCACCCGCGCGACGTCCCGACGCTCTCCGTCGCAGGTGGGGGGAAGATCGTCGAGCGAAGTACGGATCGGGCCCGAGCCCCGCGAGGGATGGGCGGGAGATTCGGGCGGGGCATCACATGTGGACTCCGGCAGGCCACGGAAGCGCCGGGAGCCCCGCGTGTGGACGGGGCCCCAGGTGCGAATCGAGCCTGCGCACGGCGGGCGCGAGTAGCGCCAGACCCTGCGGGAATGCACCGCGAGGAGTCCGCAATGAGAGCGCCGCAGCACACGAACGGAGACCCGGAGCTTCCCGGCTCCGACTCTGATCCGCTCGCGGATCTCGTGCTCGAGGATCCACCGAGGCGCCGGGTCTGGCCGCTGCGGCTGCTGTGGATGACACTGCTCCTGGCGGGCATCGCCCTGCTCGTGTTCCCGATCCAATTCCCCTCGTTCGTGAGCGCCTACGGCCGCATCAAGTGTGCCCACGAATGGGTGCTGCTCAAGGGCGTGGACGGGCAGTTGAGCGCCAGCGTCTTCAACTACGAGACGGGCGTGAACGAGGGCTATCGCGCGTCGTCTTTCGACCGCAGCAGCTCGGTGTACTTCACGCTCCGCCCCGCCATGATCCCGGGGCGAGCGATCTCGCAGGGGGACACTGTCGGGATCGTGTCGTCGAGCGAGACGCAGGAGCGCCTGGTCTCACTCAATGGCCAGCTTGCCACCGCCGAGGGCCTGCTCGCGGTGAACGCCTCCGGCGAGAAGGCGGTCGTCGTGAAAGCCGCCGAGCAGCGCCTCGCGATCGCCGAGCGCAAGAAGAGCGAGCAGGAAAAGGTTCTCGCCCGAGCCAAGGCGCTGTTCGCACAGGGACTGCTGCCGGTGGGCCAGTACGAGGCCGCCGAGAACGCGATGCTCGGAGCGTATGACGACGTCGCGATGCGGTCCGCGGCGCTCGAGGAAGCGCGAAGCGGTGCGAAGCCCGAGCAACTCCAACTCGTTCACAGCAATATCGCGGCACTCAAGCAGGAGATCGCCGCGCTCGAGCAGCGGGCGGCGACGCTCACGATCACCGCCCCGATCTCCGGCCGGATCGTGCGCAGCTCCGCCGCAGAAGTGCTGCTCACCATCGCGGACACCTCGCGCTACGTCGCGATGATCCCGGTTCGCTTGAGCGACCTCGCTCGGGTCGCCCTGAGCCCGGATGCGCGAGTGACGTTCCGCGGTCTGACCATGCCGCTCGCTGGCAGGATCACCGCGATCGACCAGCAGGTGACGACGATCGGCACGGAGCGGGTGGTGATCGCGACCGCCGTGCTGGACCGCACCTCTGCCGGCCTGGTCTCGGGACTTCCGGTCCGCTGCGAGATCGCCTGCCCGCCCGTGACGGCGCTGGCGGTCGTCCGGCAGTTCCTGCTCTCGCTGGTGTCCTGATGAGCGGCCGAATCGAGTTCAAGTATCTCGTGCCGAACGCACTCCTTGGACGCATCCGGGCGGAGGTGCTCCCGTATGTCCTGCCTGAGCTGCCCCCAGGGGAAGGCACCTCGTCCGAGTACACCGTGAGGAGCGTCTACTTCGACACACCACAGTTCGATTGCTACGAGGAGAAGGCGGACGGCTTGAGGCTGCGGAACAAGTTCAGGGTCCGTGGCTACGGGCGGGGCGGCGCGAAGAGCGTGGTGTTCCTCGAGATCAAGCGCAAGTGCGAGGCGTTCATCAAGAAGCACCGGGCCCCACTGGCCCATTCCGACCTCGGGGCATTCTTTGCTTCCGGCGACATCGACCGGTACATCGCGGGCTCGAGCGGGCCGAGTCGCGCGAAGGATGATGCGCTTCGCTTCCTCTTCCACTACGGGCGACATGGGCTCCGTCCGACCGCGCTGGTCGTCTACGACCGGGAGGCGTTCGCAGGGAAGTTCGACTCCTCGTTGCGCGTGACGTTCGACAAGAACGTGCGCGGAACGGCGTTCCCCTTGCTCGACGGGCTGTTCGACGACGACGATCTCCAGGACGCGTTGCCGGGACACTTCATCCTCGAGGTGAAGTTCTTCCGCTACGCGCTTCCTGCGTGGGTGCGGTCGCTCGTGGCGCGCCACGAACTTTCGCGGCTCGCGCTCTCGAAGTACGCGATGTGCCTGGATTCCGCGGGAATCGATGCGCCGAACTGGCAGGTTCAGCGCCGGCTCCACTCGGTGGTTCGCAGTCCCGCCTGATCTCCGTTCACGAGGCCCCAGACTTGTTCACTGAATTGGGTGGCTTGGACATCTTTCCGACCTCGGGCGCCGAGATCGTCGGCAATATCCTCGTGGCACTGTGCTGTGGGCTCGCCATCGGATGGCTCTACCGGCGCACCTACAAGGGACCCGGGTACTCCGTCGCGTTCGTGAACTCGATCGTGCTCCTCGCCATGATCACGGCCATGGTCATCCTGGTGATCGGCAACAATCTGGCGCGAGCGTTCGGCCTCGTCGGCGCGATGTCCATCATCCGGTTCCGAACGGCGGTCAAGGACACGCTGGACATCGTCTACATCTTCTTCGCGCTCGTCGTGGGAATGGCCGCGGGCGCCGGGTACCACAAGATCGCGGTGCTCTCCACACTGGTCGTCGGGGCGGTGATCTTCCTGCTGTCCCGGTCGGGCAGCTCGGGCTCCAAGAAGTCGGATTCCCTGTTGCAGTTCGCCTACCAGCTGAATGGCAATGGACAGGCGGCCTATCTTCCAGTGCTCCGGAAGTATTGCCGGCGGCACACGGTGATCAACACGCGGGCGCTCGAGGATCGCGACACGCTCGAACTGTCGTTCTACGTCCACCTGCATGACCGGGAAGGGAACAACCTGCTCGTGCGCGAGCTGCGCAAGGTGGAGGGCGTCTCCCGCGTGAACCTCTACTTCGACGACGAAGTGTTCTGAGGGCCGCGACGTCGCTCCAGCCCCCGGAGCGCCGCGAACTAGTTCGAGCGCTGCTTCCAGTCGGCGAGTTTCCGCAGCGCCTCGAGCGGCGTCATGCGGTCGGGGTCCAAGGTGCGCAGCTCCAGGAGGAGCGGGTGCTCGGCCGGCGTGGGGACGTCGAACAGCGGCAGCGGTGAGGCCGTGGCGGGCGGCCCCGCCTTTCCCGGGGCGCGCTCCAGCTCCTCGACGGTGCGCTCGCTCTCGAGCTCCGCCAGCACCACTTTCGCGCGCTCGATCACGCTCGGCGGCAGCCCGGCGAGCTGCGCCACGTGGATGCCATAGCTGCGATCGGCCGGGCCGTCGGCGACGCGATGCAGGAACACGACACCGTCGCCCCACTCCTTGACCGCCACGTGTGCGTTCGCGAGCCGCGGGAGCTTCTCGGCGAGCTGGGTGAGCTCGTGGTAGTGCGTGGCGAACATCGTGCGTGGTCTCGGGCCACGCGCGTCGTGCAGGTACTCGGTCACGGCCCACGCCAGCGCCAGGCCGTCGTACGTGGCCGTGCCACGCCCGATCTCGTCCAGCAGCACGAGCGAGCGCGGCGTGGCCGAGCGCAGGATGTCCGCGGTCTCGGTCATCTCCACCATGAACGTGCTCTGCCCCGCCCCGAGCCGGTCGGCCGCGCCGACGCGCGTGAACAGCCGGTCCACGAGGCCCACGATCGCGCGTTTCGCGGGCACCCAGGAACCACATTGGGCGAGCAGCACGAGCAGTGCGATCTGGCGGAGGTAGGTGCTCTTGCCGCCCATGTTCGGCCCCGTGAGCAGCACGAGCTGGCGCGTGCGGCTGTCCAGTCGAACGTCGTTCGCCACGAACTCGCCGCGAGGAAGGAGCCGCTCGATCACCGGATGGCGCACGCCTTCGGCCTCGAGCCGGTCGCTGTCCTCGAGCGCTGGTCGGGACCACTCGTGCCGCGCGGCGACCTCCGCCAGGGATGCCTCCGCGTCGAGCCGCGCCAGCGTGTCCGCAATCGCCTGCAGCAGTGGGACGACTCGTGCCACCTCGTAGCGCAGTGTCACGAACAGCTCGTGTTCGCGCGC
>JAHFBX010000339.1 GCA_023249815.1 Candidatus Eiseniibacteriota bacterium | reverse complement strand
TCCGGGTGGTAGAACTGGCTCGTGTGGGAATCAATCGCGTTCAGCCACTCCTCCACGTACGCAGAGATGTCCACGATGAACGTGGGCTTCAAGCCGGGCGGGATGAAGTAGAAGTAGATCACCTTCGCCTGGTACGGCTCGCCTTCGCACGGCGCCTTGGCCAGGTGCGCGAGATTGTAGGCGTTCGCCACGATCTGGCCGGACTTGTAGTGGTCGTTGTGGCCGAGGCCGCGCCCGATGGGGAGGTCGTAGTAGGGGGACAGGATGATGTGCGGCCGGTGCCGGCGGATGACGTTCGCCACCCTGCAGCGGTTCTCGAACGTGTCCTCGACGCGGCAGTCACCCAGGTCCAGGCACTCGCGCACGTCGAGCTTCAGGATGGCGGCCGCGGCGCGGGCCTCCTCCGCGCGGATCTCGGGCGTACCCCAGCCCATGTCGCCCGAGGTCATGTCCACGATGCCCGTGGTGTGGCCGCGGTCCTTGAGCTTCCGGAGCAGACCACCCGTGCCGATCTCGGCATCGTCGGGGTGTGGCCCGAACGCCAGGATGTCGACGGGCATGCGTTCTCCGGGACTTGAGGATGCGCCGGCGTGGGACCGGCGAGGGGACGGGGGAAGGGGCAATATAGCGAGCGCGCCGCGGGCCGTAACACGGGCCCCGCCGGGCCGCGTCGGGACCGGGCGCGGAACCCTCGTCTCTGCCGCGGCATCCGCTATCCTGTGGGCGCGAATCCTCCGCGTCCCGTGAGAAGCCCATGCTCTACTTCGCCTACGCCTCCAACCTCGAACCGCAGCAGATGCGGCAACGCTGCCCGGGCCATTCGGTCATCGGACTGGCGGAGCTTCGCGACCACCGGCTGACCTTTCCGCTCACGTCGCACGACTGGGGTGGCGGTGTGGCGAGCGTGAGCGTGGCGCACGGCGACGCGGTGTGGGGCGTGGTCTACGAGGTCAGCGAAGAGGACCTGGCGTCGCTCGACCGCTACGAGCACTTCGTCGGACCCGGCGACCAGCACAACCTCTACGACCGCGAGACGGTGAGCGTGCAGCTCGTGCGCGCCGACGACGGCTCGTTCCCGCGCCACCTGCGCCCGTGGACGTTCATCGCACGCCCCGCGAATCCGTCGCCGCCGTCGCGCCGCTACCTCGACGCCATCCTCACTGGCGCGCGCCATCACCGTCTTCCCGACGAGTACGTGGCGAGGCTCGCGGCCACGCCGGTGGCGGACTGAAGCCCCGCATGGGAGTCCCCGAGACGGACACCTCCCTCGTCGGACGCACGCTCGCGCGCTACCGCGTGGTGGAACGGCTGGGCAGTGGCGGCATGGGTGCCGTGTACCGCGCCTGGGACGAGCGCCTGCAACGCGACGTGGCGCTCAAGGTGCTGTCGCCCGAGGTGCTGCTGCGGCCGGACGCGCGGGATCGCCTGCGCGAGGAGGCGCGGCTGCTGTCCCAGCTCGATCATCCCGCGATCGCCACGGTGTACGACTTCGACCGCCACGAGCAGGTGGAGTTCCTGGTCATGGAACTGGTCCGCGGCCAGACGCTCGCGCAGCGTGTCGCGGGCGGCCCGCTGCCCGAGGCTGAGGTCGTGGACATCGCGATCCAAGTGTGCGCGGCACTCGAGCTGGCGCACGAGCGCGGCATCATCCATCGGGACCTCAAGCCCGCGAACGTCATGGTCACCGCGCGCGGGCGCGTGAAGGTGCTGGACTTCGGCCTCGCCACCTGCTGCCTCGAGGACGACCGGAACCTGTCCGAGGCCGTGACGCGGCCGCTCTCGCTCGAGGGCACCTTGGCGTACATGTCGCCCGAGCAGCTGCTCGGCCGCCCGGTGGACGAACGCGCCGACGTGTTCTCGCTCGGCGCCGTGCTCTACGAGCTGCTCGCCGGCGAGCCGCCGTTCCAGGGCGCGGTGCTGCCGGCGCTCGTCGACGCCATCCTGCGCCAGCCGGTGGTGCCGCTCGCGCAGCGCCGCCAGGGACTCGCGCGCGGGCTCGACGTGGTGGTGGAGCGCTGTCTCGAGAAACGCGGCGAGGACCGCTACCCCGATGCGCGCGCGCTCGCGGACGACCTGCGTCTCGTCGCGGCCGGAGCCGGAGTGGAGCGCCGCCGGCCCGCAAGCCCGTCGCGGGCGCGCGACCCCGAGGCGCACCGCTCGTATCTGCGCGGCCGGCGGCAGTGGAGCAAGCGCACGCGCGCCGGGCTGATGCAGGCCATCGAGCAGTTCGAGGCCGCCATCGACCTCGATCCCGAGCACGCGCAGGCGTACTCGGGGCTCGCCGACAGCTACGCCATCCTCGCGGCGTGGCTGCCGCCGCGGCTCGGATACCAGAAGGCGCGCGCCGCCGCGAAGCGCGCGCTCGAGCTGGACCCCGAGTCCGCCGAGGCGCACACCTCGCTCGCGTTCACCGACATGTTCGCGGACTGGAACTGGGCGGCGAGCGAGGCGGGCTTCAAGCGTGCGCTCGCACTGGACCCCACGTACGCCACCGGCCACCAGTGGTACGCGGAACTGCTCACCGCGCTCGGGCGATTCGACGAAGCGCTGGAACAGGCCTACGCGGCCGAGGAGCTGGACGCGCTGTCCTACGCCATGCCGACGACGCTGGTGAACGTGTTCTACTACGCGCGTCGCTTCGACGAGGCGCTGGAACACCAACGGCGGATGGTGGCGCTGAGCCAGCCGGACAGCGGCATGGGCGGCATCGCCGACCTGGCGCGCATCCTGGAACAGTGCGGCCGCCCCGAGGAGGCCGTGGCGGAGTATCGCTCGGTGCTGAAGCTGGACGACGATCCGCGCATCCGTGCCGGGCTCGCGTGCGCGCTGGCACTCTCGGGCCAGGCGAACATGGCGCGGAACGAGCTGGCGCTCCTGGACTCGATCGCGGGCGAGCGCCACGTCCCGCCCTATGCGCTGGCCGGTCCGCTGGCGCTGCTCGGCGATCTGGACCGCGCGTTCGCGAAGCTCGAGGAGGGGTACGCGACCCGCGACCGCTCGATGGTGTGGCTGCGCGTGAACCCGCGTTTCGACCCGCTGCGCGGCGACGCGCGCTTCGCGTCACTCGTCCAGCGGATGGGATTCTCAGGTTAGGCACGCACCGCGTCGCTCCCCGGGCGATACCGACACACTCAGCGCAACGCCGCGACGTCGCGGTCCAGCCGCCCGCGGAGCGCGCGCCACGCCGCGCGCACGTTCGCCGCATTCACGCGCACGTACGCGCCCGCGACGCGCGCGTCGCCGGCCGCGAGTCGCGTCATGGACGCATAGCCGGGCCCGGCGAGCCGTTACCGCGCCGCGCGCGCGCCGAGGCTGGCGAGCGCGCGTGACACCAGCCACGGCAGGTGGCTCGTGCGCGCGAG
>JAHFBX010000338.1 GCA_023249815.1 Candidatus Eiseniibacteriota bacterium | reverse complement strand
CGCCTGCTGTCCGTGGTCGACAAGGGCACGTCACTCTCCGAGGCGTTCTCGGTGGCCGACAATGTCCTGCTCCAGGCCACGAAGGGCATCTCGGAACTCGTCACGGTGCCGGGGCTCGTGAACCTCGACTTCGCCGACGTCAAGAGCATCATGGCATGCCGCGGCAACGCGCTCATGGGCACAGGCCGTGGCCACGGGGCCACGCGCGCCGTGGACGCCGCCAGCCAAGCGGTGTCGAGCCCGCTGCTCGAGGACGTCAGCATCCATGGCGCCGAGGGCGTGCTCGTGAACATCACCGGTGGCCGCGACCTCACGCTGCACGAGGTGAACGAGGCCGCGCAGGTGGTGACCCAGGCCGCGGGCGACGACGCGAACGTCATCTTCGGCGCGGTCATCGACCCATCGCTCGACGGCGACCTGCTCATCACCGTGGTCGCGACAGGCTTCGGCGCGCACGGTGCGAACCTGCGCCTGGTCGAGCGCATGCAGCGTTCGGCGTCGGTGCCGGCTCACGCCGCGGCCGCCGCTGGAGCGAGCGACGACGACGCACAGGGGCTGGGCGCTCCGGCGTGGCAGCGCCGCGAGGGTCGGACGTGGGGCCGCAGCGGCTCGCGAGCCGAGTCGCTCGAGGTACCCACGTTCCTCCGGCGGCAGATGGACTGAGCCCGAGGCAGGCCGTGGCGTTCCTGTCATCCCTGGTGAAGTGGGGGCATTCCCGGCGCTACAACGAGGGGATCCTCCACTTCAACCGCGGGGAGTTCGAGCAGGCTGCGGTGTGCTTCGAGAGTGTGCTGGAGCAGGTTCGGGACCCGAACGATCCGGACCATTGCCTGGCGCGTGTTCACGCGGCGGAGGCGCGCGCCAACCTGGGTCTGGCCTATCAGCACGCCGGGGATTTCACACGCGCCGAAGCGGAGTTCACGCGAGCGCTCGACGAGAACCCGACGTTTCCCGATCTGCGCTACCAGCGCGCGCGCATCTACGAACGATCCGGACGCACGGAGGAGGCCATCGCCGACCTCGAGCGAGCGCTCGCGGAACATCCGCACTATCTCGAGGCGCACCTGTTGTTGGCGGTGTGCCACGGCGTGCGCGGCGAACGCGACAAGTCCACCATCGCGCTGGGCGAAGCCTTGTCGCTGGGCTTGGACGCGCCCGCGTGGGTGACGCCGGAAGTGGCGCGTGCGTGGACGGGAGAGGAGTGGCGGCGGCTGCTGCCCGGAGCCGCCGAGTCCCGGCCGGTGCGCGGGCCGCTCGACGAGGCCATCGCGCGGCAGCAGGCGGGAGACCTGGCCGGCGCCCTCGCCGGATTGAGCGAGGCGGTGCTCGCGAAGCCCGGCTACGCCGACCTGCGCTGTCGGCTCGCCGGCCTGCTCGTCGAGACCGGACGGTTCGACGAGGCGATCTCCCACCTGCGCGTCGCGCTCGAGTTGAACCCGAGTTACCTCGAGGCGCGCCTGCTCGCGACACGCGTCGAGTTGGAGCGCGGCGACGCCCATCAGGCCGAGCTGCAGATCGCCCAGGCGCTCGAGACACGCGAGCAATACCCCGACCTGTGGTTCTGGCTCGGGCTCGTGCGCTTCCGCGGCGGCGACCTCGAGGGAGCCCTGGCGCCGCTCGAGCGTGCCGTGGAACTCAATCGCCAGTTCGCGCGAGCGCAGCGGTTGCTGGGGCTCGTCTACCACGCGCTCGGCCGGCACGATGACGCGCTGCGCGCCGTTCGCCGCGGACTCACGCGGGGTGGTGAAGCCACGCACGCGGCACTCGCGGAGTCACAGGTGCTCTATGAGCTCGGCGACATCGACGGTTGCGAGCAGGCGCTTCGCCGTGCGCTCGCGGTGAGCCCCGAGTGGCCCGACCTGCACCTCGCGCTGGGTCGCGCGCTGCGAGCGCACGACCGACTCGAGGAGGCGGCGCTCGCGTACGAGCGCGCGCTCGAGCTCCAGCCTGGCTACGACGCCGCGGCACTCGAACGCGCAGCCCTGGCGCTCGAGATGGCGCGACCCGAGGTGGCCGAGGCGCGGCTCGTGACGCTGCTCGAGCGGCGGCCCGAGTGGGCGGACGCTCACGCGCTGCTCGGCCGTGCGCGGCTCATGCGCGGCGATGCCGCGGGCGCCGAGGGTCCGCTGCGGTCCGCCGTGGCGATCCATCCCGGATTCGCCGCCGCGCGCGCGGACCTGGGCTGGACGCTGCTCCGAAACGGCCGCGCCGCCGAGGCCGATCAAGAGTTCGCCCGGGCGCTGGAGCTGGACCCGCTGCACGCACTCCCGCGCGATCAGCTCGCCTGGCGCGAGCTGGTGGGCACGGTGCAGGGAGCGTAGCCGGAGGAGACATGAAGGCCCGGTGCTCGCGAGCCGGGCCCGCGTGAAATCAGTAGCCGGGCGGCTTCAGACGGTCGCGGTCACTCGCGAGCCGCGCACAGCCTTCTCGACCTTGCCGCTCCGCAGGCAGCGGGTGCACACATTGACCTGCTTGGGGCGGCCGTCCACCAGCGCCCGGACATTCTGGATGTTCGGCTTGAACAGGCGCTTGGTGACATTGTTGGCGTGGCTCACATTCTGGCCCGCCATGCGCTGTTTGCCGCACACGAAGCACTTCGCCATGGGAATCTCCTTAGCAGTAGCACGGCCCTCGTGGGACGAGACGCCGCGAGGGCCTCCGGGTTCGCTGAAGCCGGGGGACTATAGCGGGGCGGCTGGCGGCTGTAAAGCGGTGCGCGGACGGCGTGTGGCGCCCGGGCGATGTGCCACGTAACGTCTTGCCGCCATGACGCCGAGCCGGATCTCCGGAGCCAGGCCCCCGCTCGACCCGCGTACCCGCGTGCAGTTCCTGCCGGGTATCGGGCCGGGCCGCGCGCTGGCGTTCGAACGCCTCGGTATCGTGACGCTCGAGCATCTCGTGCGGCACTACCCGCGCACCTGGCTCGACGCGAGTCACTTCGTGCGCGTCCGAGACCTGCGTCCGGGCGAACTGCTCACCGTGGTCGGCGTGGTGAAGCACGCCGCCTCGCTGCGAACGCGCGGCGGGCGCACGGATTTCACGGTCACCGTCAACGACGGCAGCGGCACGTTGCCCTGCTACTTCTTCGGCCAGGGATGGCTCTCGAAGCAACTCACGCCCGGCACGCGCGTCGTGGTGAGCGGCGAGATCGCCGGCGCCGAGCGCCAGATGTCGAACCCGTTGTTCGAGGTGGTGGAGGGCGACCTCGAGTCGCTGCTCCACGCCGGGCGTCTCGTGCCGGTGCACGCGCTCACGCGGGGCGTGAGCGCGCGCGGCCTGCGACAGGCTGTGCGGCGCGCGCTCGACCAGGTGGCCGACCGGGTGCCCGATCCGCTCCCCGCCGGGTGGGGGGGAGCGTCCGCACTGTCGCT
>JAHFBX010000065.1 GCA_023249815.1 Candidatus Eiseniibacteriota bacterium | reverse complement strand
GGTGTGGGCCGCGACCGAGTTGTTGCCGGCCGCGCAGGCGCGGGCCGCCGCCGCTCCGGGCCGCGCCTCGCGCGCGGGCAGCCGGCGCGCGCCGTCGCTCGTCTCGGCGTTCCTGCGCCGAGACCTTGCGCTGGCCTCGCGCGACTGGCCGGTGGCGCTCGACGCGCTCGCGAATCTCGTGCTGTGGTCGCTGCTGCCACTGGCGCTCCTTCCTATCACACCGCTGCCCTCGCAGGTGCTCGCGCGCGACATGCTCATCGCGCTCTCCGTGAGCCTCGGGCACGACCTCGCGGCGCGCGCGCTGCCGCTCGAGCGCGTCGCACTCGCCTGGGCCAGGCTGTCGCCGGTGGGCGGGGGCTCCTGGCTCCGGATGCGCTCGCTCGGAGTGGTGATCGCGGGTGGCGGCTTCGTCGCCATCGCGCACGCGCTCGTGTGCGCAGGCTTCGGGCTCCGCGGAGCCGCCGCACTCGACGCGCTCGTGTTCGCGCTCGCCGCCGCGTCGAGCGCGCTCGCCACGGGCCTGCTCCTGGGGGCTGCGTTCGGCGAGACCGGGTGGACGGACCCACGCGCCATGCTCGGGCCCGGCGGTCGGCTCGTGAGCGCCTCGACGCTGCTCGCCCAGGCGGTCCTGTGGCTCGCGCTCGCGCACCGGCTGCCGCCGTCGCCGATCTCGCCTGCGACCGGTGCGCTGCTACTCGCGGTCGCGGCGGCGTTCGCGATGGTTGCCTTGGCACTCGCCGCACGCACGCTCGACCGTCGCGAGTTCACCGGGGCCTGAACGTGGGCTCCGAGGCGCTCCGTGCGGTGACGTGCGCCGGCGCGCCGCCCGCCCCGCCAAGGTTGACGGGATGGGACCCGCCCCGCACCCTCGTCCGATGCGTCATCCCAATCCCGTTCGGCTCCGCCGATCGCGCCTCTGCCCCCTCGTGTCGGAGCGCGTGCGATGACCGCGCCCGCGGGCCGGCGCGTGATGGCGGTGGTGCCCGACCTGTTCTTCGCCACGCGCATCGCCGCCACGGCGAACGCCGCACATGTCGAGCTCGAACTCGTATCGCGAGAGCGCGCGGCCGCGAGGGCGGGCGAGTCCAGACCATCGCTCCTGATCCTCGATCTCCACACGCGTGACGCCGTCGCGCTCGTGACCGAGCTCAAGGCGGCAGCCCCGGAGACACCCATCGTCGGCTTCTTCTCGCACGTCGAGACCGCGCTTCGCAGGGACGCGCTGGCGGCGGGCGCCGACGCCGCGCTGCCGCGCTCGCAGTTCACCGCCAAGCTCGCGGAGCTCCTGACGTGGGGGCTCTCGGCGATCCGCACGAAGGAGCCGGGGTGACACCCGCGCGCGCCGGCGAATGGGTCGAGAACGAAGCGGAGCTGGTCGCCATCGCGCGCGACATGCGCACCGTGGCGGTGCTCGGCATCAAGGACGAGAGCGACCCCGACGCGCCGGCGTTCAACATCCCGACGCTGCTCGCGTCCGAGGGCGTGCGCATCATCGGGATCAATCCGCGCGTTCCGGAAGCGCTCGGCGCGCGCACGCTCGCCACCGTGGCCGAGTTACCGCCGGGAGTGGACGTGCTCGATGTGTTCCGCCGTTCGAGCGCGATCCCCGCCCATGCGGACGAGCTCCTGGCGCTGCCACCCCAACGCCGGCCGCACGTCGTGTGGCTGCAGAGCGGCATCCGCCACGACGAGGCCGCGGCAAGGCTCGCGATGGGCGGATATCGCGTCGTCCAGGACCGCTGCCTCGGCGTCTACTCACGCCGCGCGGGACGCCGGCCCGCCGGCTGAGCTTCGCCCTCGCCCGCGGCTTCGCGGGGCTCGGCGACCGCAGCTATACTGCCCTGTCCGCACCACCCCACCCGAGGAACCCATGAGCGAATCCACCTCGAGCCGCGCGCCGGCCACCTCGCGCGAGCGCATCTCGTGCCCCGGATGCGGCCGTCACGATTGGGTGACGTGGCCCGTCGGCCAGGACACGTATCATTGGAAGTGTTTCAACTGCGAGAAGGAGTTCGACCTCCACCGCGGCGGACGCCACTGATGCGCTTGGCCGTTCGCGCGCGCGCGCGGGTCGCGGCCGGCCTCGTCGCGCTGGCCGGCTGCGCTCGCGGTCCGGCCATGACCACGGCGGGCTCGGATCCCCGCGCAGTCGCGATCGCCGACCAGGTCATGACGTCGCTCGGCGGGCACCGGGAGTGGGACCAGGTGCACGGCCTGCGCTGGTCGTTCGGCTCCATGCTGGGCGACTCCGTGCGCAGCTCGCGGCGGCACGCGTGGAACAAGCTGACCGGTGAGCATCGCGTCGAGGGCGTCAATCGGCTCGGCCAGCGCTTCACGTTCATTCACCACGTCGGCGACACGACGAGCGGCATGGCGTGGATGGACGGCACCCGCATCGAAGGCGACTCGCTAAAGAAGCTCCTGCACCGTGCCGAGGCGCTGTGGGTGAACGACACGTATTGGATGCTGATGCCGTACAAGCTGCGCGACCCCGGCGTCCACCTGGGCGATGCGGGTGACACGACCATCGCCGGCGCTACGTTCGACCGCCTGGCGCTGTCGTTCGATCACGTCGGGCTGACGCCGGGGGACCACTACTGGGTGTTCGTGAACCGGGCGAACCATCGCGTCGAGTACTGGGAGATGGTGCTCGAGGGCGACGGACCGCCTCCCGTGGGCTACACGTGGGAAGGCTGGGAGCAGCATGAAGGACTGTGGTTCCCCACTGCGCACCGGCGCGACTCCCTGAACGTGTTCACCAACCGCATCGAGACGGTGTCGGCGTTCGCGCCGGCGGAGTTCCAGGCACCCTGAACCGCGAGGCCGCGCCCGACGCACTCCCGAGCACGCTGACGCTCCGCGTCGCCGAGGTGTTCCGCTCGCTCCAGGGCGAGGGCCCTTCCGCGGGGACGCCCGCGCACTTTCTCCGACTTCAGGGTTGCGACGTGGGCTGCCACTGGTGCGACACCAAGTACACGTGGGAGCCGGGCGGTGGTCGCGAACTCGCGCTAGCCGACACATTCGCCGCGCTGCGTGCGTTGGGCGACGCGCCGCTGCTGGTCGTGACGGGCGGCGAACCGCTGACCCATCCGGGCGTCGAGCGACTGCTCGCGGCGGCGGTCGGCCAGTGGCCGCGCGTCGAGGTGGAGACGAGCGGCGTGGCGCCTTCTCCGTTCGAGCACGAGCGGTTGCACTTCATCTGGTCGCCCAAGCTGCCGAGCGTGACGCCGCGCTGGGCGGAGACGTGGTCGCACGCCGCGCGATTCATGTCCGACCCGCGCACGCAGGTCAAGATCGTGGTGTCCGCCGGCGACACGGACGATGTGCTGCGCCTGGTCCGCGAGTACGCGCTGCCGCAGGATCGCGTCATGCTCATGCCCGAGGGTCTGACCGACGCGGCGGTGCGCGAGCGCGCGCTCGCACTCGCCGCGCTCTGCGTGCGCGAGGGCTTCCGGCTCTCGCCGCGCCTGCACGTGTGGCTGTGGGGCGCCAAGCGCGGCGTATGACGGACGCGCGCGGACAGGTTTCGCAGCCGCCGGCCCGCCACCCGGCCGTCGTGCTGCTCTCGGGCGGCCTCGATTCCACGACGTGTCTCGCGTGGGCACTCGGACAGGGCTTCGTCTGCCACACGCTGGCGGTGGACTACGGACAGCGCCATCGCGTCGAGCTCGAGGCCGCGCGCCGCGTCGCGGCGGCGCTCGGCGTGAGCGACCATCGCGAGGTGCGCGTGGACCTGCGCGTGCTCGGCGGCTCCTCGCTCACGTCCGAGGAGGCGGTGCCCAAGCGCCGCGACGCCACGGCGCTCACCACCGGCATCCCCTCCACGTACGTGCCCGCCCGCAACACGATCTTCTTAGGAGTAGCGCTCGGATTCGCGGAGACGCTGGGGTCCAGCGACTTGGTCGCGGGCATGAACGTGCTCGACTACTCGGGTTATCCCGATTGCCGACCCGAGTTCGTGCGCGCGTTCGAGAGCCTGGCCGCGCTCGCGACGCGAGCCGGTGTGGAAGGCGCCCGCTTCCAGGTGCACACGCCGCTCATGGCGCTCGACAAGGCGGGGATCGTGAGGCTTGGGCTATCGCTCGGCGTGGACTATTCGCTCACGCACTCGTGCTACGATCCTTCGCCCGCGGGCCTCGCGTGCGGCCACTGCGACAGCTGCCAGCTCCGCGCGAAAGGCTTCCGCGAGGCGGGTAGCCCCGACCCCACGCGCTACGCCTGCTAGGCCTGGAGGAAGCGACTCCCGTGCACGTCGAGCTCACGAAGGACTTCCGTTTCGAATCCGCGCATCGCCTGCCGATGGTGCCACCGGACCACAAGTGCTTCCGCATGCACGGCCACTCGTACCGCATCGAGGTGTGTGTCGCGGGCGAAGTGGACGCGAAGCTCGGCTGGCTCGTGGACTTCGGCGAGATCGCGGCGCGTGTGGAGCCCGTGCTCACGCAGGAGCTGGATCATCGCGTGCTGAACGACGTCGCAGGCCTCGAGAACCCCACGTCGGAAGTGCTCGCCGAGTGGCTGTGGCGACGCCTCGGACCGCTGGTGCCACACCTGGCGGCGATCACCGTGCACGAGACGTGCACGGCGCGCTGCACCTACCGCGGCGCCTGAGCGAAAGCGCGCGTCGTCCCGCCACTGCCCCGCGGCCGGTGCCTCGCTCTGCGACATCCCGGTCATCCGCGCGGGGCTCGGCCGCGTAACGAGTTCGACGAGCGTGCGGAGTCGCGGGGTGGATTTGCCCACCCCTGACCAACGCGACGGAATACCGCCGCATCCCAAGCGTTGAAAGAGCAGGACCCATGCTCCCTGAACTCCGGCCTCAAGCCCGACTTGGTCGGGCCGAAACCATGGCGGGAGTCGCGTGGGCCGAGGGAGCGGAACCATGAGCGAGCGTATCTTCGTCACGGGAGCCACCGGCTACATCGGTGGCGCGGTGGCCGCGCGGCTGGCGCGCAAGGGACACAAGGTCTACGGACTGACGCGTCACCGCGACCGGACCGCCTCGCTCGAGGCGATCGGCGTGGTCCCGGTCGTCGGCGACCTCGTGGACGATCGCGAATGGTGCGGCGTGCTCCAGAACTGTGATGCGGCCGTTCACACCGCGTTCGACGGGGAGAACGGCGCCGCCGACCTGGACCACGCGGCGCTCGAGGCGTTGCGCGTCGCGTCGCTCGACGGCCGCGTCCGCCGCGTGCTCTACACGAGCGACCTGTGCGTGCACGGACACGGTCGCGAGGGCCATGCCGACGAGCAGACGCCACTGGTACCGCTCGCGCTCATGCAGTGGCGCGCCGCGCACGAGGAGATCGCGCTCGACCTGGCCGCGCACGAGGTGGACGTGATCGTGCTGCGCCCCGCCCTGGTGTACGGCGAGCATCGCGGCATCCTCGGCGGCTGGTTCGCCGAGGCGCACGACACCCACACCGTCACGTACCCCGGCGACGGCGCTCAGCACTGGAGCCTCGTGCATCGCGACGACGTGGCGGATGCCTACGCGCTGGCGCTGGAGCACGGCGCGGCCGGCGAGCGCTACCTGCTCGCGGACGAATCGCGCCACACGGTGAAGGAGCTGGCCGAGGCGGTGGCGAGCGCGACCCGTTCCAAGACCGTGCCGTGGCCCGCCGTCGATCTCGTGCGCACGCACGGCCCGCTCGGCGAGGTGCTCCTGAATGACCTCACGGTGTCGTCCGCGAAGGCGCGCCGCGAGCTGGGCTGGGTCCCGCGTCACCTCTCGTTCGTCGCCGAGGCGGACGACCTGTGGCGCGACTGGCAGGGAGCGAAGCCCGCACCCGTGCGGTGAGCGGCAGCACGTTCGAATCCTGAGCTCCCGGTCGAACGCGCAGCGCACGAGCCTGTGCTCGCGCGCGTCGTGCGCCGTGGGCCTGTGTTGGCGCGACCGCGACGCGCTGCGTAGGCTGCGCTTCTCATGGCCCCCCGGTCCGGCGCCGTTCGCCCGTTGCCCCCGCTCGCGGTCGCGCTCGCAGCGCTGGTCGTGCTCGTGCTCGCCCTGCCGTGGATCCTCACACTGTTGATCGCCTCGCGGCTCAAGGTCGAAGCCCGCGCTCGGGGTTGCGACGTGCGCTGGCAGTCGCTCGCGTTCCGGTGGCCGTTTCGTGTCGCGGTGCGCGGCCTCGAGGTGGATCGACTCGAGCCGCGGCGATCGGTGGCGCGAGCGAGCCACGTCGAGGCCTCGCTGGGCCCCCGGGGCTTGAGCCTCCGCCCGCGCGTCGCCCGGCTGGAGATGCGCGATGTGCTCGTGACGTTCCCCGCTGCGACGGATGCCGACAGCGAACCCACCCCCGCGGAGGACTCGCGCCAGGAAGGCCCCGCGTCCCCGCGCGTGCGCGCCGCCGCGAACCAGCTCGCCCAGGCCCTCCTCCTGCCTGCGCGCCGACTGCCCGAGCTTCGGCTCCTGGACGTGGAGGTGCTGCGCGGCGACTCGCTCTCGATGCGCATCGACGCGCTCGAACTCACGCATGCTCGCGGCGGCGTCCAGTTCGCATCGCACGGATTGCTGGCGGGCGAGCAACGTGTCTCGTTCGAAGCGGCGCTCCAGTGGCAGCGCGACGACCGGCTCGAGGGGCGCGCCAGCTTTGAGCTCCCCGATGAGCGCGAGGGCTCGGCACGGCTCCGCTGCATCGTGGACGGCCGCGTCACGCAGGACCGGCGCGCCGGGGTAGTGCGCGTGCGCGAGGGCTCGCGACTGGTGATCGGCCGGGCGGAAATCGAACTCTCCGGCGAGGTCCGCCGAGACGGACCGCGTCTCAAGGCGCTGCTCGCTGCACGCGGGCTCACGGCGTCGGACGTTCAGGAGAGCCTCCCGCCCGCGATGCTCGGCCCGCTGGCGGACCTTTCGGTGCACGGGTCCTGGGACTGGCACGCGAGCCTCGACGTGAACGTGGCGGAGCCCGACAGCGCCCGGTTCACCGCGGACGTGGTGCCACACGGACTCTCGCTGGGCGCCGACGGCGCGCGCGTGCCGCTTCGAAGCCTCGCGGAACCTTTCCTCGCCCACATCCACGTGCCGCGCGACCGGATCGTCTATCGCGAACTCTCGAGCGCGAACCCACACTTTCGTCCGCTCGACCGCTTGAGCCCGCTCCTGCGCGAGGCGGTCCTCACCAACGAGGATGGTGCGTTCTACCGCCACCGCGGCTTCAACACCGAAGCCATCCAGGGCGCCGTGGCGGCGAACCTGCGCGCCGGCGCGTACCGGCGGGGCGCCGGCACCATCACGATGCAGCTCGCGCGCAACCTGTTCCTCGGCCACCGCCGAACGCTTTCCCGGAAGGCGCAGGAGGTGGTGCTCGCGTGGGTGCTCGAACACTTGACGCCGCTCTCCAAGGACCGGCTGCTCGAGATCTACTTGAACATCATCGAGTGGGGCCCCGGCCTTCACGGCGCGGACGAGGCGGCTCGCTTCTACTTCGACCGCGATGCCCAGGACCTGACGCTCGACGAGGCGTTGTTCCTGACCGTGCTCGTGCCGAGCCCCGGGCGCTGGAAGAGCCGCCTGGATCGAGACGGCGAGCTCCGCCCCTGGGCGCGAAGCCAGATGGCGTTCATCGCGAGGAAGATGGCATCGCGCGGGGTGCTGACACCCGAGCAGGTGCCCGTCGCGGAACAGCTTCACATCACGCTGCGCGGGCCCGCGGCCGCGACATTCGCGCCGCGCGACAGCACGCGTGTGCCCGCCACCGACTCCAGCGGGACGCTTTAGCCCCGCGCGGGGACTGTTACACTCGCGCGACCCCCCCTCGAGGAGAGCGCGGTGACGCTCCGCAACTGGCCGCACGAGTTCCATGTTTCGCGCGAGTCGCGCGATCGGTGCCGGTTCGACGAGTCGCTGTTCGCCTCGTCGGGCCATGCCGTACTCGCGCACCCGGCCGCCGCGTACCGGTTCGCGGCCGCGCTCGACCGGACCCGCCCGGGCGCGCCTCCGGCGTCCGCCGCGGACCTGTTCGCGCTCGGCCTGCTCGACGAGGCGGCCCATCTCGCGATTCATCATTGGCGGACGACGCGCGACGCCGACGGATTGCGCGACACCCTTGCGCACCTCAAACAGGAACTCGGCGAACGCGCCCTGGACGGCCTGCTGCTCGCGTTCGTGGATCGGTTCCCGCCACTCGCCGTCCATCGCGGGCAACTCCCCTCCGCAACCTGGCTTCAGGGCGCCACGATGGGTCGGCCTCACGCGGAGGTGGCGCTCGAGGAGCTGATGCTGTTGTGGCTCGCCAACGCGAACCCCGCCACGGCGCCCTACCGGGAGCTGTTCGACGACACGCCGCTCGCGCGCGGCGCGCCTTACGCCCGCGCGATGGCGCTGCTCGAGGGGAGCTTCGCGCGTCGGGCGCCGCTCGGTGAAGCAGGTCTGTCCCTGCTCGAGTTCCTGCGCGCGCCCATGCGCGCGAGCCCGGACTCGCTCGCCGGGCAGCTCGAGTTCGTGCACGCGCAGTGGAGCGCCATCGTCGAGGAACTGGTCGAGCGCATGAAGCTGGCGTTCGACCTGCGGCTCGAGGAGGCGCGCTGGTGGGCGTCCCGCGCCGCGCTGCGGCTGGGCCAGCACGACTCGCACGGTTTCGCCGAGCCGCCGGATTACTCTGGCTTCGACACGGAGGACGAGCGCTTCAGCCAGGACGCCGAGTGGATGCCGCGCACCGTGATGATCGCGAAGAGCACGCTGGTGTGGCTGGACCAGCTCGCGCGCCGCCATGCCCGCCCCATCACGCGGCTGGACCAGGTCCCGGACGAGGAGCTCGATCGCCTGGCGGCATTCGGCATCGACGCGCTGTGGTTGATCGGCCTGTGGGAGCGGAGCACGGCGTCGCGCACGATCAAGCAGAGCGCGGGTCAGCCGGACGCGGCCGCCTCCGCGTATGCCGTGCACGAGTATTCCGTGGCCGCCGAGCTGGGCGGCGAGGACGCCTGGCGGAACTTGCGCGACCGCGCCTGGACACGCGGCATCCGTCTCGCGAGCGACATGGTGCCGAACCACATGGGCCTCGACTCGCGCTGGGTCCTCGAGCATCCGGAGTGGTTCCTGTCGCGCCCGGACTGCCCGTACCCGGCGTACACGTTCCATGGCCCCGAGCTGTCGCCCGACCCGCGCGTCTCGCTCCGCATCGAGGACCACTACTGGGACCGGAGCGATGCCGCCGTGGTGTTCCAGCGGGAGGACCGCGCGAGCGGCGAGACGCGCTACATCTACCACGGCAACGATGGCACGAGCTTCCCGTGGAACGACACGGCGCAGCTCGACTACCTGAACCCGGCTGCGCGCGAAGCGGTGATCCAGGCCATCCTCGGCGTGGCGCGGCGCTTCCCCATCATCCGCTTCGACGCGGCGATGACGCTCGCCAAGCGCCACATCCAGCGGCTGTGGTTCCCGGAGCCCGGCAGCGGCGGTGCGATCCCCTCGCGAGCCGGACACGGCCTCACCCGAGCGCAGTTCGACCGGCTGATGCCGAACGAGTTCTGGCGCGAGGTCGTGGACCGCGTCGCCTCGGAAGCCCCCGGCACGCTGCTCCTCGCCGAGGCGTTCTGGCTCATGGAGGGCTACTTCGTCCGCACGCTCGGCATGCACCGTGTCTACAACAGCGCGTTCATGGTCATGCTGCGCGACGAGCGCAATGCCGACTACCGGAGCGTGCTGCGCAACACGCTCGAGTTCGACCCCGACATCCTGCAACGCTGGGTCAACTTCATGAACAACCCTGACGAACGCACCGCGGTGGACCAGTTCGGTCGCGGCGAGAAGTATTTCGGCGTCTGCACGCTGCTCGCCACGCTGCCGGGTCTGCCGATGTTCGGGCACGGCCAGATCGAGGGCTTCGAGGAGCGCTACGGCATGGAGTTCCGCCGCGCGCTGCGCGACGAGCCGGTGGACCAGGGCCTCGAGCGCGAGCATTGGCGGCGGATCGTGCCGTTGCTCCATCGGCGCGGCTTGTTCGCCGGCGCCCGCGAGTTCCTGCTCTACGACTGCCGCGACAGTGCCGGCCGCGTGAACGAGGACGTGTTCGCATATTCGAACCGCGACGGCTCGGGCGCGGCGCTGGTGCTCTACCACAATCGGTACGCGGAAGCGCACGGCCGAATCCGCATGTCCGCCGCGTATGCCGACAAGCGAGGCGGCTCCCGCTCGCTTCGCCAGCACACGCTGCTCGAAGGGCTGGGGCTCGAGTCGGTGGGCGGCGACGCATTGCTCCGCTGCCGGGACCAGGTGAGCGGCCACGAGTTCCTGTTCCGCGCGCAGGAGCTGCGCGAGCACGGCTTGCGCGTCGAGCTCCAGGCCTACGGCTCACGCGTGCTCATGGACTGGCGTGAGGCGCGACGCGACGGTCGCGTGTGGGACGAACTCGAACGACGGCTCCACGGCTCCGGTGTGCCGGACCTCGAGTCCGTGCTGTGGTCACTCGCGCTGGAACCGGCGCACGCGGCGCTGGCCGCCTTCGTGACGAACGGAGCGCACGATGAGGCGGTGCGGCGCGAGGCGGCGCTCGCGGCGCACGACACGCTCGTGCCCGAGGCGCGCCGGCTGCTCTCGCTCCCGCCCCCGGCGGCCGCGAGCCGCCCGCGGCTGCTCG
>JAHFBX010000064.1 GCA_023249815.1 Candidatus Eiseniibacteriota bacterium | reverse complement strand
CGCGAAGCACGCGCCCGACGTGGATCCCAAGAGTCCGCGCTACGCGCTCATGGTGAACACGTGGCGGAGGCTCCCGCGCTGGCTCGCGAACACGATCGGGCCCTGGGCGGCGCGCCAGATTGGCTGAGCGCGGCTACGCGGGCGGCGCCGACTCCAGCTCCTTCGTCATGTTGTACATCGTGTGACCGCCCTTCTCGTACCGACGTGCCACCGAGAGCCCCTTCGCGAAGTAGAGCTTCACGGCCGAGAGGTTCCCCTCGTGCACGTTCAACTCGTAGCGCGGGATGCCCTGGCGGCGGAACTCCGCGTGCGCCGCGTCCATGAGCGCCGCGCCCACGCCCTGCCCGCGCGCTTTGACGCTCACGCCGAGGTAGACCAGCTCCGGCACCGCAGCCACGGTCGCGGTGCCGGAAGTCAGCTTGGCGACGAGCGCGCGCGCGAGGCCGAACGGGTTGGCGCCGAACACGAAGCGCGCGATGTCGCCCGGGCCCGCGAGCAATGAGCGCGGGAACAACGCCGCGATGTCGGGCGTGATCATGACGAAGCCGAGCAGCGATCCGTCGGCCGCCGACGTGACACACACGGTGGCGGCGCCACGCGCGATGGCGTTGGCGTAGAAGCGCCGCACGGTGCGGGCGCCCAGCGGGGTGAAGTCGCTGATGTCCCCGGGCAGCGTCTCCATGTGCAGTTCGGCCAGCGCTGGGGCATCTGCGGGCACGGCGACGCGCGTGGTCACCTCGGGCGGTCCACTCGAGCGTGCGGCATCGTGTCCCACCTTACACCAGGAATCTGGTAGTGCTCTCCCTCATGCTCGACCCTTCCGGCCGCCGCCGCGCCCAGCGGGCGTGGTGCTTGTACGACTGGGCGAACTCCGCGTTCGCGACGAGCGTCGTGTCCGCCATCCTGCCGGTCTACTTCGCGCGCATGGCGGCGCGCAGCATGCCGGCGCACGACGCCACCGCGCTCTGGGGCTATGCGAGTGCCGCGGCGCTGGCGTTCACGGCGATGCTCTCGCCGCTCGTCGGCACGCTCGCCGATCAGACCCGCCGCCGGAAGCCCATCCTGCTCGCGTGCGTGCTGTTGGGCTGCGGCGGCACGATGGCGCTGGCGCTCACACCCGCCGGCGGCTGGAGCGGATTGCTGGTGGCGTTCGGCCTGGCGTTCGTGGCGTTCGCGACCGGCAACGTGCTCTACGACGCGCTGCTCCCGGCGGTCGCCTCGCCCGATGAGATGCACCGCGTCTCGGCGCGCGGTTTCGCGTGGGGCTACCTGGGCGGCGGCCTGCTGCTGGCCGTGCACCTGGCGCTCATCGCCATGCCGCAGCGCTTCGGCCTGCCGGACGCCGCCACCGCGACGCGCGTGGCGTTCGCGAGCGTCGCCGGGTGGTGGCTGGTGTTCGCGATCCCGCTGTTCCGTGGCGTGCCGGAACCCGAGGCCGGCCGCTCCGGCGTGCCGGTGCGTGCGCTGGCCGGGGCGGTGTTCCGCCAGCTCCGCAGCACGATCGCGGGTCTCGGCTCGCAGCCCGACCTGCTGCGGTTCCTGATCGCGTTCTGGCTTTACTCCGACGGCATCGGCACCATCATCAAGATGGCCACGATCTACGGCGTCGAGGTGGGACTGAGCGACAAGCACCTGATGGGAGCGCTGCTCATGGTGCAGCTCCTCGCCGCGCCCGCCTCGATCCTGTTCGGCCGGCTCGCGGCGCCGCTTGGGCCGCGTGGCGCGGTCATGGTCGGGATCGCCGGCTACACCGGGATCAGCATCTTCGCGTTCTTCCTCCAGTCGGCGTGGCAGTTCTGGGTGCTGGCGGCCCTCGTCGCGCTGTTCCAGGGTGGTACCCAGGCACTGTCCCGATCGATGTTCGCGTCGCTCGTGCCACGCGAGCGGACGGGAGAACTGTTCGGCTTCTACTCGGTGAGCGAGAAGTTGGCGGGCGTCGTGGGTCCGATCCTGTTCGCGTTCGTCACGCAGCTCACGGGCGGCGGCAAGCTCGCCACACTCACGTTGCTGCCACTCTTCATCGGCGGCGCGTGGCTCTTGAGTACGGTGGACCTGGAGCGCGGGCGCCGCGCTGCCGAGGGTGCTCCCGCGGCCTGAACGCGCTACTTCGCCCGGCGCTTCGCCATGGCCCGCTTCGGGACCGAGCGCGGCTTCGCCGCCGCGCGTGAAGCCTTCCGCACCGGCCTCGGCGTCGCCAGCGCCGAGACGGCGCGCCAATCGGCGGCCGTGAGTTTCACCTCGAGCGCCTTCACGTTCCGCTCCACGTGCGCCACGCTCGTGGCGCCGGTGATGGCGCTCGAGACCGCCGGGTTCCTCAACACCCAGGCCAGCGCCACCGCGGCGGGCTCGAGCCCGCGCTTGCGGCACCACACGCCCAGGCATTCCGCTGCGGCCACATTCTCGGGTGTGATCGCCTTCTGGGAGTCGAGGAAGTGCGCGAACGTGCCGGTGGCCCGGCTCCCCTCCGGTCGCGCGCCGCCGGCGTACTTGTTGGTGAGCACGCCCTGCGCGAGCGGCGAGTAGACGATCATGCCGATGCCGTGCTTCCGGCAGAACGCGGCATGGCCGTTCTCGACGTGACGCTCGACCAGGTTGTAGCGCGGCTGCGACGAGATCATCGCAGTCCAGCGGTTGCGCTGCTGGAGCGCGATCACCTGCTCGGCGAGCTTCGGCTGCTCATCGAAGTTGGAATAGCCGATGTAGCGCGCCTTCCCCGAGCGGACGAGGTCCTCGAACGCGCGCACGGACTCCTCGATCGGCGCGTCCGCGTCGGGCGCGTGGAACTGGTAGAGGTCCACGTAGTCGAGCTTCAACCGCCTGAGGCTCGCGTCGATCGCGTCGAAGATGTGCTTGCGCGACAGGCCGCGGCCCATCGGTCCCTCGCCGACGCGGCCCATGCACTTGGTGGCCACGACGATCTCGCCGCGCGGCAGGCCGCGCAGCGCCTCGCCCAGCTCGGTCTCGGCCACTCCCTTCAGGTACACGTCGGCGGTGTCGAACAGGTTGTAGCCCAGCTCGAACGCTCGGCGCACGATCGGCACGGCGGCGCCCGGCCCGAGTGAGCCGCCGAACGTGACCCACGATCCGAGCGAGAGCTCGGAGACCTGGAGTCCGCTGTTCCCCAGCCGTCGGTAGTTCACTGGGGCCCCGGACGGCGGAGCTTGCCACCAACCCAGGCAGAGGGGAGCGCGGTCAGGACCAACGCGATCGGATACCACTTGGGGCCGAACGCGGGCCCCAAGTTCCACGTGGCCACCGTTCCGAACGTGCTCAGGACCACACCCAACCAGCCGAGCGCCAACGCGTGCCACATCGGGCGATCGGGTGCCAGGCGGGCCGCGAGCCAGCAGCCGGCGATGCCATACGCGATGCGATAGGCCGTCGCGAGCGCCCACAGCACGTCCGGCATGGGCTGGCCCTCGGGCGGGAACACGCCGGTTCGGTGGAGCGCGAGGTCGGTGAGCGTGGAGAGCGCCACGATCAGCACGAAGCCCGCGAGGAGCGCGGCGGCGGTGCGCGAGGGTTGTCGCGTCGGAGGGTTCGGGGTCATGCCTTGGGCTCTCCTGTTGAGGTTCGGGCGCTGGACGCTAGCACAATCCCGCGGCGCCCCCAGCGCGGGCCGTGGGCCGTTCCTGCGTCATGCTCCCGCCAATTCACGACCCGTCGCGCGGCCACGTATTGGCGCTCGCGCTGACGCCCGCTAGACTTTCCGCTCGCCCTTTGGCCCGCGCACGCATCGCGTGGCCCGCCCCGAAACTCCTGGAGACCGCGACCGCGCATGAGCGCTGCCGCTCCACTCGACGTCCCGACCTCGCTCCACTCGACTTGCCGGCAACGTCGCGGCGCGTTTCGCGCGTCCTCCGCCGCGATCCTCGCCGGGCTCCTGGCGCTCGCGGCTGTCGGCGGTGTGGCGGAGACCGCGCGCGCGGACGAGCCCGACTACACGGGCTACCGCGACCTGCTCCGGCGCCACGTGCGCGTGCTCAAGACGCCCGGGAAGCCGTGGGACTCGCGCTTCGACTACGAGCAGCTCTACATCGATGAGAACATCTGGACACTTCGTCGCGCCGAGGGTCTCGCGAACGTGCACACGCAGCTCCTCGCGGTGACGCCCTCTGCGATGTCGGCTCCGCAACGTACGGCGTGGGCGATCAACACCTACAACTTCCTCGTCATCGAGCGCATGACGCTCAACCTGCTCGTACCCGGCCGGCGCTTCATGCGCTACGACTCGCCGCGTGAGGTGAATCGCGACGAGGGTTCGTTCTTCGCCGCGCCCGTGGCGCGCGTCGAGGGGCGCGAGTATTCGCTCACCGGGTTCGAGCGCCGATTCGTGTACGGCGACACCACCGCCGAACCGCTCGCGGACGGCCTTCTTCCTCGCGAACATGGCGGCGATCCGCGGCTACAACTGGCGCTCGTCAAGGCCTCGCTGTGCTCCGGGCCGGTGCTGCCCTGGGTGTACCGCGCCGACTCGCTCGAGGCGCAGCTGAACCGTGCCGCGAAGTTGGCGTTGGCGCTGCCTCGCTGGCTGCGAACGGACGCGGACGGCACGCTCTGGGCCTCGAACCGCTTCTTCGAGGAACGCGCCGACTACGGCGGACCGGAGCTTCCCGGACTCATGCCGTTCCTCACGCGCCACGCTCCGCTCGCCGCGAGAAAGACGATCCAGGCGAAAAAGCTCACGCGGCCGTCCATGTTCTTCGAGCCGGACTGGAAGCTGAACCAGTTCGACCACCCGGCGCCGAAGTTGCCGGGCGCCGTGCGGGATTCCATCAAGAAGTCCTGAGCGCTCCCGCCGCACGGCCCGCCGATGCTATGGTCCGGGCTCCTGCCACCGCGAGCACACGGAGGTGCACGTTGACACGGAACCCCGCACGCGCCCGTCGCGAGGGCCGCACGTGAACGATACCGAGCGCGATCTTGTCGTCCTGGGCGGAGGCATCACCGGCCTGGGCATCGCGCGAGTCGCCGCGCGTGCGGGATGGCCGGTCACGGTCCTCGAACGCGACGACCTCGTGACGGGTGCTTCGAGCGCGACCAGTCACATGCTGCACGGCGGACTTCGCTACCTGGAGCAGGGCCGCTTCTCGCTCGTTCGTGAAGCGCTCTCCGAGCGGCTCTCGGTCTCGCGGTTGGCGCCCACACTGTCGCGACCGGTGCGCTTCATGGTGCCGCTCCGCCAGGGCGATCGCGTCGGGCCGTGGCGGCTGCGCGCCGGGCTCACGCTCTACGACATGCTCGCCGGGCGCACCGCGATGAGCCCGCACGTCATGGCCGACGCGCGCCAGGCGCGCACGCTCGAGCCCGGCGTGGAGACCAAGGGATTGAAAGGCGCCGGCCTCTACACCGACATGGTCATGGACGACGCGCGGCTCGCGATCGCGGTGGCCCGCGACGCTGCGGCGCACGGCGCCGAGATCCTGACGCGCACCGAACTGGTGGCGGCGAGGCCCGATCCCTCCACGGGCCGGCAGGTGGTCGAGGCGCGCACACGCGACGGCGGCGACACCATCACGCGCCGCGCGCGCCTCGTGGTGAATGCCACCGGCGCGTGGGCCGACCGCACGCGCGCCACCGTGCTCGGCATGCTTCAGCCCGGCGCCAGCGATCCGCCGCGGCTGTTGCGGCCGTCGCGCGGAACGCATCTCGTCTACCCCGCGCTCACCCAGCGGCATGGCCTGGTGACACTCGCCGGCGACGGCCGAGTCTGCTTCGTGGTGCCGTTCGCAGGCCGGTCGCTCGTGGGCACGACCGAGGTGGAGACCGCGTCGCCGCCGCTCGAGGCGCAACGCCGCCCCTCCGCCGATGAGATCCGGTACCTCGCGACCGAGGTGGCTCGCGTGCTTCCCGCGGCAGCCCGAATGCACCCCATCGCCGTCTACGGAGGCATCCGGCCGCTGCTCTCGGCGGTCGAGAAGGTCGGCGAGGCCTCACGCGAGCACCGCATCGTCGAGGACGGCCCGCTGCTCACCATCGTCGGCGGCAAGTACACGACGTTCCGCGTCATGGCCAACGATCTCGTGGCACGCGCGGCCGCGCTCCTCAAACTCCAGGTCGTGCCGCGTGACGATGCCGGCGAGCCGCTGCCGATGCCGCCGCCCGACGGCCCTGACCATGAGGCCTTCGCTGAACACGCCATCGAAAACGAGTGGGCGCGCACGCTCGAGGACCTCGTACGCCGCCGCAGCTCTCGCTGGCTCGCCGACGACCGTGGGCTGATGGCCGCCCGGCGCATGGCGCCCGTGCTGGCGCGGCGCTTGGGCTGGGACGCGTCGAGGGAGAAGGACGAGATCGATCGCTTCGAGGCCTCGGTGCGGGACGAGCTGCTCATGCTCGACCGCACGCTCGCCACACGCTGACTCCTGAGAACCGGGTTCCGGAGGAGGATTCGACATGCCCGAGCCGCTCGTCCTGGCACTGGACCAGGGCACCACGGGCTCCACCGCACTGCTGCTGGACCGGCGCGGACGCGTTCGGGGCCGGGGCTACGCCGAGCTACCGCAACACTTCCCACGCCCGGGCTGGGTCGAGCACGACCCTGACGAGATCTGGCGGAGCGTGCTCGTGGCGTTGAAACGCGCGCTCGCATCGGCGCGGGCGCGCGCATCCACCGTGGCGGCGATCGGTGTCACGAACCAGCGCGAGACCACGCTGCTCTGGGACCGGCGCACCGGCGAGCCGCTCGGGCACGCCATCGTCTGGCAGGATCGGCGCACGGCGGAACGTTGCAGCGAGCTGCGCCGTCGTGGGCGTGAGGCGGCGATCCGTCGTGCCACCGGCCTCGTCTGCGATCCCTACTTCTCCGCCACGAAACTGGAGTGGCTACTCGAACACCGCGCGCGATCGCGACGCCTGCTCGCGGCGCGCCGGCTCGCGTTCGGTACCGTGGATAGCTGGCTCGTGTGGAAGTTGACCGGCGGTGCGGTGCACGCCACGGACCGCACGAACGCGTCACGCACGATGCTGTTCGGCCTTCGCTCTCTGCGCTGGGAGCCCGAGTTGCTGCGCACGTTCGGCGTGCCGGCATCGGTGCTCCCCGAGGTGCGGCGCTCGGCCGGCGACTTCGGCCGCACGCGCGGCGTGCCGGGGCTCCCGAACGGCATCGCCGTGGCGGGTGTGGCGGGCGACCAGCAGGCGGCGCTGTTCGGCCAGGGCTGCGTGCGCGCCGGCCAGAGCAAGAACACGTACGGCACCGGCTGCTTCCTGTTGCTCCATACAGGCGACACGCCGGTCACCTCACGCGCGGGATTGCTCACCACCGTGGCCTGCTCGGCGGACGGCGGCGCGGCATACGCGCTCGAGGGCAGCGTGTTCGTGGCGGGCGCGGCTGTGCAATGGCTGCGCGACGGACTCGGCATCCTCGCGCACGCGGCCGACAGCGAGTCCATGGCGCGATCGGTCCCGGACTCGGGTGGCGTCGTGCTGGTACCGGCGTTCGTCGGGCTCGGGGCTCCCTACTGGCGTGCCGACGTGCGCGGCGCACTCCTCGGATTGACGCGCGGCACGACGCGCGCGCACGTCGTGCGCGCCACGCTCGAGTCGCTGGCGTTCCAGAGCCGCGACCTGGTCGAGGCGATGGCGCGAGACGCGGGTGCTCGAGTCAAGGCGCTGCAGGTGGACGGCGGCGCGGTCGCGAACGACTGGCTCATGCAGTACCAAAGCGACCTGCTCGGCGTCCCCGTGCGGCGCCCGCGCGTCATCGAGACCACGGCGCTGGGTGCGGGGCTCCTCGCCGGCCTCGGCGCCGGGGTGTGGCGCTCGCCGCGCGAACTGGGCGCCGCGCGGTCGCTCGAACACGAGTTCCGCCCGCGGCGCGACGCGCGCTGGCGCGCGGCGGAATGGGCACGCTGGCGGGGGGCGGTGGACAGGTTGCTGGGCTGACCGGTCAGTCCTTGAGGGGCAACCTCGCGTAGCGCTCTCGCCACTCGGGGGCGAGCGCTTCCAGCGCCGCGGCTTCGGCGAGCGCGTCGGCCGGGCGCGGCGTGATGAAGCGCAGCGCGAGGAGCCGGTCGACCGTCCAGCCGGGATGCGCGCGCGCGACCAAGTGTAGCTCGTCGCCGAGCTTCACCTCGCCCTCGCCCAGCACGCGCAGGTACCAGCCTGTGCGGCGCTCGCTGCGGACGCGAGGCAGCAGCCATTCGGCGTTCCAGCGGCGTGAGATCGCGGCGCACGGTCCGCGTGGGGAAGAAATCTGGAGTCGCGCGCTGCCCACCTCCAGCTCATCGCCGACGCAGACGTCCGTCTCCGCGATGCCGCTCACGGTGAGGTTCTCGCCGAACCCGCCGGGCCCCATGCCCTCGAGGCCGGCGAGCGAGCGCCAGAATGCGTAGTTCGACTCGGCGTACATGAGCACCGCCTGCTCGGGGCCGCCGTGGACGCGGGTGTCCGCCTGCTTGTCGCCGTCGAGCCCCAGCCTGCCGATCCGCACCGGGCCGGCGATCGCGTCCTTCCAGAACGCAGTGGTCCAGGTGCGCCGCGCGGCCTTGTCCCAGTCCGGGCGGTCGTGCTGGCGCACGGCGCCCGTACGCACCGAGACCACGCGGCCGACCGTCGTCACGCTCATGGACGGGCTCACACGACCAGCGCGGCTTCCAGCCACGCGGCGAGGTCCTTGATGACGGTTTCGCGTCCGAGGTCGTTCATGGACTCGTGGTACGCGTCGCTCCAGGTGACGAAGCGCATCATGTCGTGCGGGGCGGCGGCCGCGGCCTCGAGCGCGCCCTTCGGGTCCACGAGGCGATCGGCCATGCCGGTGAACATGAGCGTGGGCACCTGGAGTTGGCGGATGTCACGACGGCAGCGCTGTGCCGCTTCCATGAACGCGAAGTAGGTGCGCGGGCTGATACGGTCGTGCACGAGCGGATCCTCGCGGTAGGCGCGCACCACTTCGGGATCGCGCGACAGCCCGTCCGGGTCGAGGCCATTCGGGAACCCTCCCGTCGGCGTCGCGACGCGCGCCACGTTCGCGAGCGCCAGCTTCCACCACGGCGGCATCGCCGTGCGGAGCGCCGGCGCGGAGAGCACGAGCGCTTGGAGGCCCTTCGGGTGCGCGAGCGCGTGGTCGAGCGCGATCACGCCGCCCATGCTGTGCCCGAGCAGCACGATGGGCGGCTCAGACGGTTGGTCCGGGAGGCCGCGCGTCGCGGTGAACATGGCCGGTACGATCTGGTCGCGGAGCTTCTCCCACGACGGGATGTCGCCGCGCGGGCCGGCGGTTTCGCCATGGCCCGGCAGGTCGAGCGCCACGCAGGTGAAGCGCGAGTTCACGAGTTCGGCGGCCAGCGCGGCATAGCGCCCGCTGTGCTCTCCCAGCCCGTGCACGATGGCGACCAGCGCACGCGGTCGTTCGGCGCACCACACGCGGCCCGGCAGGACGGTCTCGCGGTCTACGCGAACATCGATCGAAACCGCTGGGAGGGAAGCCTGGGCGGGGTTCATCGGCCTCGGTAGTCGCTGCCTCGTTCTTCCTCGTCCGACTCGTCGTCATCGTCGTCGTCGTCACGATCGTCGCGCGCGGAGGCCGTACCGCCATCCTCGTCGTCCTCCTCGCCGTCGATCTCGGGCTCGAGCACGACGTCGTCGGGGAACGACCGGAACACCAGCTCGGTGGACGCGAACGTGGTGCCGGTGTTCTTCACGAGCAGCACAACCTGGTCAAACATGCTCGGCAGGTCGTCCGTGGCGAGGGTCGCGAGCGGGTGCACGACCACGGCCCACAGCTCCTTGTTCCGCATGGCGTAACGGGCGTCCAGCGCGCGGTCATAGTTGGCCTGGAGCAGGACGTGGAGCAGGTCGGGATCGAGCTCCTCGACCACGCCGATCGGGGCCATGAGGCGCATGCGGTCGTGCTCGTCGTCGCTGAACACGAACACGGGCACGTCGTCGCGGTTCCCGCGCCAGAATCCCTTCTCGCCCTCGAGGTCGGTGAGGTACGACTCGAGGAGCTTCGCCATCGCCGTGGTGGTCATCGCGGACGCATTTTGAATCATGCGCGTCCGGAATGCACGCGGCCGTCCCCCGGCACGCGAAGGACCACGCGCGTGAAAAGGAGTGGGAGGGCGGTTTGAGCAGGCATGGGCCCGCCCGCTATTCTTTGCGGGTTCGCGTCACCTGCCCTCCGCCTCACGCCCCCGGGGATCCGCACCGTGTTCGACCCCAAGGAACCGCCGGCCCCGCCCTCGCGCTTGATCGTCCCCGGCGCGGATCGCGAGCCCGCCCAGAAGCCACGCATCATCCTGCCGCCCGGCACGTCCGTGCAGACGTACGACGACCTGCCGGAGTACCCGCGGCTGCGTGCCGTGCAGATCTCGGCCGTGCGCGACGGCGATCGCGACCTGCTCATCATCGACGATCCGCTGCGCATCACGCCCGGGACGCCCGTGCTGGGGTTGGAGTCGCTCGCGATTCTACAGTTGTTGGACGGCGCCACGTCGCTCAACGACTTGAAGTCGATCGTCATGCAGGAGAGCAAGGACCTGCGCCTCGGGAACATGGTGCAGGAGTTCGTGGCCAAGCTGGACGAGCTGCTGCTGCTGCATTCACCTCGGTTCGAGGCGGCGCTCGCCGAGGCGCAGCGCGAATGGCATGCGCTCGAGGTGCGACCCGCAGCGCTCGACGGGCTCTTCTACCCCGCCGAGCCCGCGGTGCTCGAGCGCTACCTGGACGAGCACTTCGCGCGC